>JBAPTR010000158.1:0-4606 GCA_049282265.1 Desulfatiglandaceae bacterium
TCAACGGGTTGCGATGCACCCCATTGATTTGCGTGCCCGTCCATGGGCACGACGATGCCTTCCAACGAAGTCATCTCATCCGCCGAAGTCAACGATCCGGGCGTGAGACTCTTTTTCAGACCCTTTCTCATAGTGCACTTGGCAACCAACGCCGATATGGACGACTATTTGAGGTTTAAGTCTCCAAACCCCACGCGCTTCTATGAATTTTCGCTAAACCCCAAATTGGCGTCCATTCCCTCCGAAGTGTTTAGAAAGGGTCTGAAAAAGAGTGTCAGGTTCGGCTCAACTTCGTTGCTCATAGGCTGCCGCTTGTAGTATAAATTAGCTTTTTATGAAGTCATCACTCTTGCTTCAAATAGGCCTTTATGATCCGAAGGATTTCTTTTCCATATCTTTCAATAAAGTATGGGCCCACACCCGGTACCATGTACAATTCATCAGGGGACACAGGCCGGTCCGATGCCAGGTTGTTGAGGACCTTGTTGCTGAATATTCGAAAAGCGGGGATACCCTTCTTTTTGGCCATGCCCATCCGCCATTCTCTCAGCGTCTCATAAAGCTCCGTATTTTCCAATCCACGAGACGCGGCCCGCCTGATGACTTTGCGGGAGGCTTTTCCCTTCCCCAAAGGGGGCATTTTTCCCTTGGTGTTTTTGCCCTCACCAGGTGATTTGATGGCCATGGATGAAACGTCTTCAGGATCAAGAGAATGTCCTTTCCTTGTCAGCCCCGCCTTTTTGTAGTGAATGCGTTGGCCACTTTTTTCAAAGCTCTCCTCACTGAGGGTAATCACGCCAGTCCCGGCAAGGGACTTCAAAAGGATTCCAAAGTCCGACCGTGAAAAAACAGAACCGGGGCAGACATCATTGTAAAGCCTTCCGGTGGAGAGACCGTCAACACGCTTCAGCCTGGCAATCACATCCCAAATGATCTTTTTCTCCCGGCTGTCAGGCCTCCGGGAAAAAGAGGCTATTCCTCCCTCAGGGGCGCAGAAGTCGCACAGACCACAGGGAAGCCCATTGTCTTCCCGGTCACCAAAATGCCGGACCAGGTGAAGCATCCGACAGGAAAAAGAGTCGGCAAAGCGCGAAATTTCATCAATCTGGCCGAGTTTGTGATCGCTCTGGGTCTTATAGGTTATCTGCCACTGGTCATGCCCCCGTCGTACCGTCTCATCAGAATCAACCACTGCTCCCCCGTGGATCCAGAGCTTTTCCAGGGCAATGTCAAAGGCCTCTTGCTCCATATTCAGTTCATCACACACTCTTTCCAAAGGTATTGAATGGTCCGTAAGATGATCATGGATTCGTTTCAGGAGACTTTTGTCAGGGTAACTTTTCTCATGGAAGAACTGGTGGATCCGGCGGTCGCCATAGGAGTGCAGGAGAATCGCGCGGGAGGGTTGACCGTCACGTCCTGCGCGACCGATCTCCTGATAATATCCTTCCAGACTTCCGGGTAGCGCTGTATGGATCACTGTCCGTATGTCCGGCTTGTCAATACCCATACCGAATGCAATGGTTGCTACGATCGCATCAAGCTCTCCCGTCAGGAAGGATTTCTGGACACCGTCTCTCACTTCTGATGGGAGTCCTGCATGGTAGGGAGCAACCGAAAGCACCTTCCCGAGTCCGGTGGCCAGATCTTCAGTCTTCTGTCTTGTGGGGGCATAGATAATGGCGGGCCTGCATTCTTTTCTCTGAAGGATCTCCGAAACCTTCCGTGTCCGCTCCGATGGCAGGAGTTCAAGCAGTTCAATGGCAATATTCGTCCGCCTGAAACCGTGGACGCACATTTCCGCTCCATCCATCCCGAGCTGCCGGACGATATCCCCCTGGACTCTTGGAGTGGCTGTTGCCGTCAAGGCGATAACCGGGGCTTGGCGAAGGATTGGGAGCCGTTCCCCCAGCAATCGGTAGTCAGGACGAAAATCATGCCCCCACTGGGATATGCAGTGGGCCTCGTCGATAGCTATAAGAATCGGTCTCCGTCTGGCAAGCATCGCCGGAAAGCCCGGGACCGCCAGCCTCTCTGGAGCGATGAAGAGAAAATCCAGCTTCCCGTCAAGATAATCCCTGCAGACCCTGCGTGATTGGGGACGTGCTCTTCCCGAATGTATTCGCTCCGCAGCGAGCCCCCGTTCTTTCAAGGCTGAAGTCTGATCCTCCATCAGGGCGATGAGTGGACTGATGACAAGGGTGGTCCCGCCCCGGGCAATACCGGGAAGCTGGTAGCATAATGACTTGCCTGATCCCGTGGGCATGACAAGGAGGACATCATTGCCCTTTATGACGGATTCGCACACTTTTTGCTGGTAGGGCCTGAAGCTTTTGAAATGGAATACGTCTTCAAGTATACTCTTAAGGCTTGGTTGTAACCTATCGGAATTTAATTTTTTATCATGAAAAATCATTCTTGATCACGCGCTCGATGTGGTCACAGTTTCTGATTGATGCCTGTTTGTACAAACCGTCTCGCTGTTGGTTTATTTCTTTGGCAGCCGAATTTTTCGTTTTTCCGGGTCACTCTGTTGCCTGTAAACCATAATCGTATGACCGATGGCGCCCACGACCTCTGCGCCGGTTTCCTTTTCAAGCAGTTTGGAAAGCTCCGCCTTTTCTTCTTTTTCCTTTACATCTTGAAATTTAACTTTGATGAGTTCATGGATTTCAAGGGCCTCTCTTGCCGACTCAAGGACTTCTCGGGAGAGACCTTTCTGACCGATTAGAACGATGGGCCTCAGTCTGTGGGCAAGACCTCGCAGATATTTTCGCTGATAACCTTGAAGCTTTTTCATTTTCCACAATTCCTTTCTTTGGGAAAAAGTTTGCAAATCCTCTCAGGCATTGTTTGGGAAATTCCAGATGAATCTGATCTTAATAGAGAAGTGAAAAAATTTGCATCTCTTTTTTGATAACTCTGCCGGAATTCAGCGCTCTTTAAAGGGTGATGACTTTGTAAAAAGCTGATTTATGCCACTTCGCGGCATCCTATAAGAAACGAACTCAATCAATATCATGAGTTCGTCGGAAGTTATGATCATGCCCATGGACGGGCACGCAAATCAATGGGGTGCTTTGCAACCCGTTGATTTGTAAGGAAACCGAAAATCACACTTTTCGGTTTCTGTGAGTAAAAAGTCCATGGACGGATTCCCAAGGAAGTCGTCTCATCCGCCGGAGTCAAGGAGCAGGGCGTGACACTCTTTTTCAGACCCTTTCTCATAGTGCACTTGGCACCAAACACCGATATGGACGGCTATTTGGGGTTTAATCCGCCCAAACCCCACGCGCTTCTATGAATATATTCTAAACCTCAAATCGGCGTCCATCCCCTCCGAAGTGTTTGGAAAGGGTCTGAAAAAGAGTGTCAGGTTCGGCTCCTCTTCATAGCTCATAGGCTGCCGCATGATGCATAAACCAGCTCTTTACGGTTCCATCAAAGGGTGGCTGTCCTGTTTTTTCTTGATATTGAGAAATTCGGTACCTAAGATATTGATGAAATCAGGTCCGATCAATCACCTCTTTCAGGAAGCAATTCATGGAAACAACAACCAATATCGCCCACAGGGGGGCAAGGAGCATCGCCCCTGAAAACACCATTGCTGCAGCAGGAAAGGCCCTTGTCTCCGGAGCGGACCTCTGGGAGACCGATGTGGCGGTCTCCAAAGACGGCGAGCTGTTCCTCTTTCACGATGATTCCCTTGTAAGGACGACCGATGCCAAGGAAAAATTTCCCGGAAGGAGGCCATGGGTGTATACGGATTTTCTGTGGAGAGAAATCCAAACCCTGGATGCCGGGTCGGTTTTTGTGGATAGGGATCCCTTTGGCCAGATCAAAGAAGGAGCCGTTTCGACTGAAGATCTTCAATCCTACAGAGGGGAAAAAATCCCCTCACTGGAACAGGCACTCCTTTTTACCGAGGAAAACGATTTCAAGATCAACCTTGAAATCAAGTATCTTTCCAGGTCTTTTCAGGACTTTCCCATAGCAGCTGAAGTGATAAAGCTGATAAACAGGTTGAAAATCGATCCGTTATCCATCATCATCTCGTCGTTCAACCATTACTGGCTCAAGCAGGTCGAAACAATGATGCCTGAGATTGAGGTGCAGGCCCTCATCGGGTACTCGAAAATGGGGCCGCTCAACTGGGGGAAATTCGAATTCCCTGTTTACAACGCCAGGTCGACCTTGATTGACAGTAAGCAGATAACAACGGCGAAGGAAAAAGGGAAAAAGATAAATCTCTTTACCATCAATAAAGTGGAAGATATGAAAAGATTCATTGACGCAGGTATCGATGGCCTGATAACGGATTTCCCCCAGCGTCTTGCCTCCATCAATAAGCGGAATTCTAAGAAATCACCGTAACTAAAATTGATGGAACCGTAAAAAGTCCGGTCCTCAGGACTTTTTACTCACAGAAACCGAAAAGTGTGATTTTCGGTTTCCTTACAAACCAACGGGTTGCAAGGCACCCGTTGATTTGCGTGCCCGTCCATGGGCACGATGATGACTTCCAACGAAGTCGTCTCATCCGCCGGAGTCAAGGAGCAGGGCGTGAGACTCTTTTTCAGACCCTTTCTCATAGTGCACTTGGCAC
>JBAPTR010000159.1:0-9920 GCA_049282265.1 Desulfatiglandaceae bacterium
GATAGTTTGTTCGAGATTAAGGCATGCGAAAATTTTAACCGCAGGAATACATTGAGGTATTTCGAGGATTAAAATTTGAGCATAACGAAGATATCGGGCAAAATAGCCATTTATGGATGGACACTAAATAAGATTTGAGCCTCCTTCTTAGAAACATTTTACCATGGTATGTTTTACGGTGAAGGTCAATGTAAACAAGACACTGAAACAAATGTTTGTCTGCTTCTATCGCCGTCGCATGGTAGCGGTCTTCCCAGTAGGCGCCTTTTCGACTTTTCCTTTTATTGAATTCTTGCCCGGTCCTCCCCGCTATCAATTGAATTGACTTGGGTATCACGTCTCTATCACCGTTATCCGTGACAAGGAGATGGAAATGGTTGGAAGTCACCGCATAGCTGAGCACCCTGAGACCGTATCGCTTTTTGGCTTCAAATTGCCATTGAATATAGCGGCGGCGATCTCTGGCGAATTTCAAAAGGAATTCCTTTTTATGACACCGATGCGTAATTTACCCCGTTAAATTCGAAGATTATTTAACTGGGGTGTGCCAGATATACCCTGGTATGTAATGTCGGTTCGCCCGTGGCATTCATAGCGCCTTTCTTACAATGCCCATTTGCACGGCAAAAATAGCGTTCTAAGCTCTAAACCAGGCCATTTTCAATAAAATTATCTTAGCATTTCAATCAGTTGCCTTTGTTTGTCTTGGTCCGACCCGCCTGCAAGGAACGTCTCATTTTGAAAACCACGAAACCATGATTATAATAATAGAAATCACCTTTTCGTAAAAAGACCTCCACAGGGGTGTACCACAATGACCGAGAACAGGAGAATAAGAAGGATTCTGAGAAGCCAACCCACCGTCGAAGGAGCCGGTGTTCGCCTCAAGCGGGTGTTTGGATTCAACCATGTGCCCCTGTTTGACCCTTTTCTCCTCCTGGACGATTTCCGGTCGGACAACCCGGAGGACTTTGTGAAAGGGTTTCCATGGCACCCCCATCGCGGGATCGAAACCATCACTTATGTTGTCGGGGGAGACGTGGAACACGGCGACAGCATGGGGAACCGTGGGATTATTTCCACGGGAGACGTGCAGTGGATGACGGCAGGGAGTGGGATTATCCACGAGGAGATGCCCAAGGGGGATGCGAACGGCGTCATGCTCGGATTTCAACTGTGGGCCAATCTCCCCGGCTCCCAAAAAATGATGGAACCCCGGTATCGGGACGTGAAGCGTGAACAGATCCCTGAGGTCGTTCTGCCCGAGGGCACCAGGGTCAGGGTCATATGCGGCAGGGTGGACGACGCGATAGGGCCTGTTCGCGACATCATCATAGAACCTGAATACCTCGATATAACGGTGCCCCCTCAGACACGATTCATCCATTCGACTCAGCGAGGACACACGGTTTTTGCCTACGTTATCGAGGGCAAGGGCTTCTTCTCCAGGGACGAAAATTCCTTTATGACCAACGAAGCCCTGGTCCTTTTTCATGACGGCGCAGGGATCCAGGTTTCGACCGAAGAAGACGGGGTCAGGTTTCTGCTCGTATCCGGACGGCCTCTCAATGAACCGGTCGCCTGGTACGGACCGATCGTGATGAATACGGAAGAGGAACTGCGGGTGGCTTTTGAGGAGTACCGAAACGGGACATTTATAAGGCACGGACCGGCATAGATCCCCTGCAACTTCCGGTATAGACGCCTACTTTACAACCTGAGAGCTAAGGCGATTTTCTTCGGCCCCACAATGAGTCAGTATAATTCTGCCTTGATTTCTTCAGCGAAACGAATATGGCGGCGGGTGCGGAGAAAACCGGTTGCCCAGTGCCGAACTACGTTGTCTCCTCACCAGCAAGGCGCCCGAACTCCTCAATAGGATCACCGATGTTTATGCCCGCTGTGAATCCCTCCTCGTCATGTCTGTCCCAATCGATGGATTAGGCCCTATATCTCGTAATGAAACCTGAGACACTGCACCTTTCCCGCGCCATCGAAGCGTATTCCCTCTGCTTCGAGCAAGGCACGCTTCATATCGAGACCACCTTGGTAGCCGCCCAGGGACCGGTCCGAACGTATGGCCCGGTGGCAGGGCACGATCAGCGGAAACGGGTTCTTCGCCAGAGCATTGCCGACCGCTCTCGCGCCGTTTGCCTTTCCCAGGTACCGTGCGATGAGGCGATACGTACTGACGTGGCCCCGAGGAATCGCGTGCTCCGCCCGCAGCACATGCTGCTGAAACCCGCCGCACATGCTCAAGTTCGCCACACTGAGCGGGAAATCAACTGCTTCTCCTTCAAGCATCCTGCTGATCCCGGCAGCGACATCATCGATCTTCGGGCAGGAAGACGCTTGCACTTGCGGGTAGAGCCCGGACACCCGGTGTTCCGAGGGCAACCCAGGCTTTGAGAGCAAGACCCTGAGGATCTTTGGGGCACCGTCCATAACGGCCCAGATGATGGCCACTGATCCGAACGGCGTTGCTGCGATGATTTTCTTATTCATGTCTCCAGCGGGCCGGTTAACTGGCATGTGCGGCGTCCTTCCCGCATGTCCTCCTTAAAGCCGATTAGCGCTATGAAATTCTGTCAACTTTGATATTGAGAATCTTTGCAATGCGTGTGGCCATTGCCGGGGAAAGCCTTCGCTTCCCTCTCTCATAATCGCTAATCATATTCTGGCGAATACCGAGCTTTTCGGCGAGCTGTGCTTGCGACAGGTTTGCTTTAAGCCTGGCACCTGAGAGAAGATTGCCGACCCTGTTTGACTGCATTTCTTTCCAAAAATCAGTCTCTTCAATTGCAATACTCTCAGCGCTCTCGGATGTGAGAATATTCACCTCGAATTTCTTTCTAATCCACTCAATGAGCTCATCAACGTGCTCACCCTGGAGGGATATTTCAATACGGGGCTTTTTCATGACTGCCAACATAATACACCTCGATTTCGATTTCCCCTTGCCGATAAGTCCAGCATGCCACATAGCGATAATTAAAATGGCAGTGGTATGTTTCCTTACTCAAGGGTGAAAAATTGTGCCAACTTTTTTGTATCGGGCCATCTGCTTTGAGATCTTAAATCAATAAAAACAGCAACTTCTGGACATCCATCGGCAGCTTTTTTAGATCGCGGAGGGCTTTCTTTCTGATTTTGACCTGATACTGCATTTGGTTATAATATTACCATATGTGGTTATGGTCAAGGTATATTTATTGGTGGTGCGAACGTTGCCCTTAACCCGATGGCTTTGGAGCGTGACGGGAAAGCCAGTCGGAGTTAAAGGGCGTTAGCGGGCTTTTGTTCACAGAACTGTGATAACCGACTTTTACTTGGAGGATATAACCTCCTGCTTCCCAGGTGACTTTGCTGCCAAATACACACAGAAAATTACCAGAAGAAGAATGCACAGTATATATACCGATGCGTTCCACCAAAGAGGCGAGTTGAGGATCGGGTCCAGCCTGTCCCATTCTCCACCGCCATACGTGAAGCTTACGATATTGTACATATTAATAATTGCCACAGCGATCTTTAGCCCCCCGAGAACCACAAACACGCTGAACCTGTGTGACGGAGCCATTTTCATGCCGCCGATAACAAAGAAAACTGAGGCGTACGCCTGCCATATCAGGCAGTCAACGCCGGGCTTGAATGTGAGTTGATGGTTTATGGCGATTTCGATGGTGGCAAACAATATCCGTGGGATTGTCTCTGAGATGTACCCCACAAGGAAAGCCATTGGAAGAACCAGAACCCAACGCAGCCAAGTCGGCAGACGACCGAGCTTCCGTAAGTTGAGCAATTTTAAGGAAGGTATAAGTATCGCACTGGAGACAGCAAAAACGATCAGGCTATAAACCACGACGACCCTAACCCAATCCCGGTTAAACGGCAGATTATTTTCCATATGCAAGCCTTTCTGTTATAGCTGCCATCATGCTGCCCGCTAATGCCGAGTTGACCGGCAGGTTCACCGTGATAACGGCCCGAAGGAAACCGGTTGTCGCGGGGGTTCTGCAGGTCGAACGTTTGGTTCCCGAGGCGCGGAGCGCCGAAGAGCCAAACGGGAGACCGGGAACCGGGCAATGATGGGTTGGGCATCATATGCCGGTTACTGAATAGCCCAGGCTTGGAATGAAGGAAATGTTCCATATCCGTTCGATCATTACTTGTGCTGTCTTCTTTTCCTTCAGCAGATGGGGGTCGCCTATGAGAAAGTAAGTCAAAAAAAAACAGTCCTCCATTAACAAGAAAATCACTTTGTTTCTTGCTTACGGTCTCCGGTCGTCGGCATTTGAATAAAAGATGTCCGCTTCGGCGTCTCCTGCGGTTGAAATAACTGGTGTACGACCCGTTGATGTACTGCATCACCTGACTCAGATTCCCCTCCGGGGTTTCCATGACGAGGTGATAGTGGTTTTGCATCAGAACGTAGCAGTGAAGGCGGCAGCCGTATTTTTTCTGGGCTTTTTTGAGGTATGTGTTGAATTGGTTGTAATCCGCTTTTGCAGAAAAGATCCTTTTGCGCTCGTTTCCCCTGCTGGTCACATGGTAGAATGCTCCCTCGTATTCGATTCTAAGGGGTCTTGCCATAGGAAAAGCCTCCCGATGGGAGGACTTATACCCCTATTTTCACTACGTGTCAAGTGTCAAGGGCTGACCCCACACCACAAGAGCCGGGAGTATCTAATCTGGGTATCTTGGGCATGGAGGCATGGACGTCCCTAGCTGAACTTGCATAACTTACAGCGGCAAAGACAATTAATCGGCCCTCGTCCCATGGTGGGTGGTTATAATGTAGTGAAATTTTTTCGTCTCATGGGCGTTCAGACTCAATATAAACTTCACGGTGTCAAGGTCCACCTTTTCATAATCACCAAAATCCCCCGTTTTTTCGAGCTCCCACGACGATGTCCCGAAATTTCGGCGTATATCCACCTTTACCGTTATTCCCCGGGTGTTTTTGACCTCGATTTCGAAGTCCCGGATCTCATCCCAGCCGGTAATAGTCCCGCCACCGTTGAAGAGAAAGCGGCCGGTCGCAAAGTTCTTCAGCGTTGGCTTGACGAGGACATTGGAAACAGAACCGAGGTTCAACTCCACATCTTCATTGACAGGGATGTATTTAAAATTAGATTGTCCTTCGTAGGAGAGGTGTTCCGATTCACCCACATTTCGGTAGACCTTTATTACGCCGCCTGGAATGGGGGTGTTACCCAGGTTGTGATCCTTGTCATTTTTGAAACTTAAGAACCGCATCACCTGATCCCCATAACGTTCCTCCTCGTATTTGTAAAGGTTGACGACGGGAATCGTTTTGACTTCGAAACTGGGCAGGCGTTTTGACCATCCGTGTGGGATTGTTTCCTTGCCCTCGATCGTATAGAGGAAATACTCGCTGAGGCCTTCTTTTCTGATCTCCTTCGGCCGGGCCATCATCGCACCTTCCGCTGCCACCAGCTGGCGTTTGGCCGCCATCATTTCCGATTTCTTCTCCGCCATCGCCGGTGCGGGGACCCTGGCCACGGCACCGGGGCGATCGTATGGATATTGTCGCCGTGCAAGATCCGCAATCTGGTCAATGATATTGATCTTGCCGACTATGAGTCGAACCTGTGCGTTTTCGTAGTCCTCCCCGCTTTTGTTCGTAACACGCACGTAACCCTGCAAACCCATGGTCTTTTCATCCGTGCTCAATGTTCCCATGTAAAAGGCGCGCCAGGATAGACCGCTGGTGAGATAGGTGATCTCAACGGGTACGTTGCCGCTCGTCTGGCTCTGAACGTGCCACAGGCCAAGACCCCGGACCCGCGGTGGAAAGGTGAGATCGAGGATATCGATTTTATCGGCATCCATTTTGGGCTGCATTTCCAAGCTGGTGGGATCAATGAGCGTGTTGGCCCATGAAAACTGCATGTTGTTGAGGCCTTTCTTGAGCGTCAGAGCCCGGATGTCCCTGACCAGCGTCAGGTCTGCAGAGTTGTAAATGGTCAATTGAGCGGCGTCGCGTTTTGGGAGGATAACAAGGTCAACCTTGGCCTGGGCTATCCCCTGCGTTAGAAACACCATCATTGTCACGAAAAGTATCCGTTTACATCTCATGTTATCCCCTCCCTTCACCGTAAATTCCTGCGATGATAGTGCATCATGAGGTCTTCCTTGCCGTGGGCTGGCAACGTTATTTCAAATTCCAGCCTGAAGGCGTCTTTACGCTTGTAGGACATATTGCATTCCTCCATGTCCCACTGGCCGGGAATATGCTGGATCATGGTGAGCATCGCCGGCTTGTCTTTAAAGTTCTCAATGGTCGCGTTGATCACCTCATCCGTGTCGTAAAGGACAACCCGGTTCTTTTTGTCACGCCGGACATTGATATGCTGGTCCCGCATTTTTCGTTGTGTCACTACAATGTCACGGCTGTCGCCAATGTATACGTCCATGTTTTCGCCCACCGGTACCATGCCGGTTGCGTCCTCGCCGAGAAAAATGGTGCTCCCATGGCCATCCTCCTGAAAAACTCTCACTTTCCCATTCGAAAGGGCGAACGCACCGAGGCCGGAAGTTGCGACATTTTCGATTCTGTAACTCACGGGGATGCCCACGTTTGTGTCGAGCTTCTCGGGGTCCCAAGGTTGCTTGGCCGCATCGAAAGTCCAGCGTTTTTCTATGGGTACCTTGTCCTTCTTTAAGAATAAAACTTGTTTGGTCTCTTCATGGTTGATACGTTGTTCGAAGCTTTGTCCTTCATCTAAAAGCACTGTCGCGTTTTCAAAATCTTCACCCGAAAAATTGCGGAGCACGAGAAAACTCTTCAAGCTCATCTCTTGTTCTTCCTGATCCGAAATGCCCTTATAGGTGATCAGCCGATCGATGAAGGAAAGGAGGTAACTGATGCGTACGGTCACCTCGATGGGTTTCATGCTGTGAATCTCCCAAACCAATGCCGCCTCGTTTGGAGGATAGCTGACATTGAGTAGTGTGACCAGGTCTCTTTGAGTGAGCACCGTGAGACGGATCGAATCCATGTCGATGCTGACACCTTTCCATGAGAAATCCACCTTATTGGTGCCCTGCTGGAGCGTGAGGATCCGTTCATCTTCGATCAGGGTTGCTTGCGGGTTATCGAGACGAATGATCGTTTTGCCCCGGTCAGGCAGTGCGACCAGCTTGATACGCGCCTCCACAGGGCTTGTGATCATGAATATGATCGCCCCGAGGATGAGGAGTTTATGGATGGTTATTTTCCTTTTCATTTTTTCTTCTCCTTTGCCTGTATTCATTTGTTGCCCACATTTTCCCATCGATTTCGTTTTTTGATAGGATCAAATAGAGTCGAGAATTGAAATGACAAAAACGTTCCAGCGGCCAAGTCTTTCCTGCTATCCAGTGACACATTTGAGACTATTAGACAACAAAATTTCAGATTTGTTCCCGGATTTGTTCCCGGATTCCAACGGGGTTTTCAGATTCTGAAAACCTCATTTTCACGAAAACCCCTTCACCGCCATTGCCTTCTCATCTCACATGCCAGCTCACCGAATAGGAATGCCTTGATCATCATAGGTATTGAGGCCCACATCCGCGTGGCCCAGACCGCGTTGCATGCCTGTACCGACTTCGATGTGCACGTGGTGAGTGATACCGTTTCATCCCGTTTTTGATAAGAACTCCTCTAGACCTATCTTAGCGTACCGAAGGGGTCTTGACGTGAGGGAAGGAGGGACGGTTATAGGTTAATAGCTAACTGAAGAATTTAAATTGTTTGCAGAAAATTAGTATGGGCATTGGGCCCGATCCCAAACCCCACGCTGCAATCTGCACAAATGGTGAAGGGCTCCGGGGGCATCCAGTCTTGTCTGTCTTGCCATGACCCGAAGCATACGACATCAATTCTGACCTGTAAAGTTGCTTTGGAACCAACCCCTTTTCCATGAAAAAGGGCTAATCGAAAAGGAGTGTGTCAAGCGGACGGATTTTTGCGATTCTTTCAAAGTCATGGTCTCTATGTAACAGAAGGGCATGATTCTCGATGGCAATCTGGGCAATGCAGCAATCTATGGGACTGTTTATGGTTATACCGGTTCTTCTGAGTTCATAATATATTCTGGCGGCTTCACTCCATGTCTCGGCAGTCGCTTCTGCGTATAACTGTGTCGAAAGGTAGTCTTCGAGCCTTTGCCATTCGTATTCGTCTCTGGCTCCCTGGAGCAATTCGAGCTGGGTAAAGCGGGTCAATAAATAAACTTCCCCGCTGACCTTTCGGCGAAACAATTGGACAACCTCACCTGTTCTGTCTCGAAGAACCTCTACCCAGACCGAGGTATCAACGATGATCATGTCCTGGTTCTCCTCAGCTCCTTGTGGTCATATCCCTCATAGAATGAAATTGAGCCTGCCAGCTCAGTCAGATCTTTACGCTTCTGGATCGTGACGAAAAGCCTCAACGCCTCATGGATCAGGTCTTTTTTGGTCCTAGCGCTGCTCAATGAAAATGCCTGATTCAGGAGATCATCGTCGATAACAATATTGGTTCTCATGTCTCATCCCTCCGAATGGGTTACACATTTAATACACATTATACACCTTTGAGATGTGTTGTCAATACGGGAAAAAGGCACGTTGTTTACAAATTATACTGTGAGGGGAAACTTTCTAACAAGAGTGCAAAAAGGGCATGTGCATAAGAACCTAAGAAACTAGTCAAGCAGATCATACTTCTCTTCTTTGGCCAGTCGTTCTCCGCGCTCAACAGCATACCCGACGGCTGGCTGTGTGAGACCCAATAATCTTGCCATCCTGGTCATGCTCTCCCCAATCTCTCTGACGCACCAGTAACAGAAAAGACTCCTGGCCTCGGATATGGGCTTCTTCCTGCTGCCGGAATATAAATCCTCTTTCTCAATATCATAAAGAAATAGGACTTTCCGCTCAACCCATGAAATATCATATCCAAGGCTCTTGAGTCTGTATCTCCGATCATATCTTTCCTCCGCCTGTTCAAGAACCTTCACTACAAAATCACTATCTCCCAATATCCTTTCGTCGCCCTTGATACGATCCTGCTTGTTCAATCGGATCCTTTTGACCTCTTTCCAACCCCCCAGGCTCCTGATCAAACCTCCACCGACCAACTCAGGTTTGCGGCCATCAGAAGCACCGCTATTTACAAAAGCCGAATACGCAGTTCTGGCCTTCTTTTCAGTCTTTCCAAAATGTGTCAATACATATCCCGTGTCCTGCCATTCCCGCGGCATCTTCCCCATCAATGCACTGTGCCCACAAAAGGCGTACCGGTTAAGTCCTGATATATCGGATACCAATCCGGCCCTTAAAGGATTCAGGTGAATATATCGAACCAACTCCCTCAGATAGGCATCTTTCTGGCAGATGATCGATTTATAGCGGTTCTGGAATAGCTGTCCATGACGCTTGTATTTGCGGTTAAACGTGACGGCATATCCCGTAAGCAGCCTTCTCATTACCTTTGATATCCCGGCTTCTCCGCTTTTGAGCAGAAAATGGGCATGGTTGTCAAGCAACGCCCAGGCATAACAGGATGTATGACTTTCAGGCAGGATGATGGATAAGCGTTCAATAAAATCATCACGATCTTGCGTATCTCTAAATATCTTTCGACGTTCTATTCCCCGGATCATGATGTGATGTAATACTCCGGGTGCATCTAATCTGGCTAATCTGGGCATGGACGCAAT
Organism: Desulfatiglandaceae bacterium; assembly: GCA_049282265.1. Lineage (GTDB taxonomy): Bacteria > Desulfobacterota > DSM-4660 > Desulfatiglandales > Desulfatiglandaceae > CAYUCJ01. Next base: position 9,714 of record JBAPTR010000159.1, read on the forward strand.
TCTAACCCATCATCGAATGCCTGTCAACTTTCTTAGATTCTTATGGACGTCCCCCTTTCCACTGGTCACATGGTAGAACTCTCCCTCGTATTCGATTCTAAGGGGTCTTGCCATAAGAAAAGCCTCCCGATGGGAGGACTTATACCCCTATTTTCACCACGTGTCAAGTATCAAGGGCTGACCCCATATCCAAAGATGAGATCGAGG
>JBAPTR010000160.1:0-1975 GCA_049282265.1 Desulfatiglandaceae bacterium
ATCAACACCACTCGAAAAACAATTGACCAACCGCCTTCTATTTGGATGAAATCTTTGCGTTTTTTTAGATGGTTGTGGTATAAATAATTTTAGAATGGCCGTATTCAAACCACACCTGATTCTGACCCGATTTGCTTGTCCTCTATAGTATGTTGTAACTTTTTAACGGATCGTTCTAACTGATTACTATCCTTATTACCTCAATAGAGCGAAAAATTATATAAAAAGAAGCAATTAATACTGGAAAAGCCTTTCAGAATCGGGTATTTATGAGTTGACAAAACACAAAAAACCCAAAAACTGAAAGGCTTGTATAGATGAGATATAAAAAACACGCTTTGATTGCAAGAAGAAACAAAATACTGCCCATTAATTTTGTCCGTCAAGACATGACGACTTATTCGGGGCTGACTTTGATCGACCATTATTTGAGGTTGTATCGCATCCATACTCGTATCAAACAAGCCTTTAAAGCATACGGGTTTAAAGGTGACTACAGCATCGGCGACGTTCTTTTCATTTTGCTGATTATGCTGATAGTCGGTGCCGAACGACTCCATCATATCGAGTATCTTCAAGACGATCCTATTTTCAAACGTGCCACCCGTTTAACCCGCATTCCTCATAGAACAAAGCTTTCGACCGCATTGAAGCAGTTTGCGTCTGATTCATTGAAAGCGCTTTCGGAATTGAACTCCGAGTTGGTGATCGAAAAATTGACCGATCTGGGTTTAACCGAAATTACCATCGACTTAGATGGAACGGTGATCAGCACAAATGGCAATCCTTCATGGGCATTTAAAGGTTACAACCCGACCAAAAGAGGCGCCAAATCGTATTTTCCCCTTACCGCCCATGTGGGTGAGACCGGCCACTTTCTATCGATTTTAAACCGCCCCGGCAATGTTCATGATTCAAACCGGGCCATGTTTGTCATCCATGCAATCCGAAGACAGCTTTCTCGTTTTTCCATACGGTTTCGAGCTGACAGTTCCTTTTGCGTGCCTGAAGTCATCAACTATCTGTTAAAAAACCAGATTGGATTTGCCATCAAAGCCCCCTTTTGGAAACTGCTCAGCCTCAAGACCGCGGCACAGCAACGCCAGAGATGGTTCAAGATCAATAACAAGTGGGGCTATTTTTGGATAAAACAGCCCATCGACTCAATAGCGCGCGATCATTACGTGATCATTTTGCGTAAAAAGGTCCATCGTAGCCAAAAGCATTACCAGCTTAAACTGTTTTCCCCCAACAACGGCGTTTATGAATATTCAGCCGTGGTGACCGATAACAAAAACTGGGATCCGAAAGAGCTGCTTCTATTTGTTTCAGGCCGCAGTGGTCAGGAAAGCTCCATCGGTCAATTGAAAAGCGATTTTGCTTTCGACCATATTCCGACCAATACCTATCAGGCCAATTCGGCTTTTATGCAAGTAAGCCAGATGGCCTATAATCTATCTATATCCATGCAACAAAGCATGGGACTGGCGAAAAAACGCAGGGACAATTTAAAGCACACTCGTTTATATCGAATGATGGAGTGGAAAACTTTCAAGTTTCTTATTCTCAATCGTGCCGGCAGAATTTCTTGGGCCGGTGGGAAAAAAGTACTGGAGATGACCCAAAATTCTGAAACACAGTCTCTTTACGAGAAAATTTCGTCCAGTCTTTCGGCTGTAGAAGAGAAAAAAGCTGCATAATTTTCACTCATTTGAGGTAATACTTTTCGGTATTTTACCGCTGCTACCATATGATAGCGAATTTTGTATACACTATGAGATGTTTTGCCTAATTCCATAATGGCGGTATTATAGCACCGCCTTTCTCCCCGCCGCAAGCGGGCGGGGTATTAAAAACCATAATAAAAAAATCTCCAAAAAACGCTATGTCGTTGAACAGTACTTTGGACTCAGCCACCTCCATGACAGAGCTAAAAGAGCAAAGTTTACAACTATCATTAAAAATGCGATCGATG
>JBAPTR010000161.1:0-2876 GCA_049282265.1 Desulfatiglandaceae bacterium
GACCGGATGGAAGTTCCGTTGGATTTATATACGACAAAAACGGCAATATGACTGTGCTGACCAATCCATCGACCATCAATCACGGATTTGGCTACAACAAGGTTAACCTTAACAGTTCATACCAGACCCCTTTGAGTGGCAGTTACAGTTATGTGTATGACAAGGACCGGAGATTGAAACAGATCAACTTTCCTTCCGGCAACCAGATTAACAACATTTATGCCAACGGCAGACTCCAACAGATCCAGACGCCTGAAGGGAACATCGATTATACATATCTGTGCAGCACCAAGGTGGGCTCAATCACAAAAGGATCAGAATCCATCACTTACGACTATGACGGCAAACTCGTTAGCTCTGAAACCTTGAGCGGAACGTTAAACCAGGCCCTCGGCTACACCTATAACGATGATTTTAACCTCACCTCGATGACCTATTCTGCTGGGACCAAAAGCTACACTTACGATAATGACGGTCTGTTGACCAGCGCAGGGAACTATACGATTTCTCGCAATTCCGGAAACGGTTTGCCGGAGGCAGTCACCGGCGGTGCGTTAAACTTAATCCGAAGTTTCAATGGCTATGGCGAAGTTGAATCCCAGGATTATTCTGTCAGTGGGCAAAATCGCACCACATGGAGCCTGACCCGAAATAATAACGGCAACATTACGAACAAATCCGAAACTGTCGGCGGTATATCTTCCGACTACATCTACACCTATGATGCCATGGGGCGGTTGCTGACAGTAACTAAAGATAGTACTCTAATCGAAGAATACCGATACGATCAAAACGGAACCCGGATTTATGAAATGAATTCATTACGGGGTATTGCCGGAAGGAGTTTTTCCTATGATGACGAAGACCATCTGTTAGCCGCAGATTCCGTAATTTATTCTTATAATCTGGACGGATATTTAGCAGCCAAGACCGATGGATCAGATGTCACCACCTATGACTATTCATCCCGAGGCGAGCTTTTGACAGTCACGCTCCCGGACGGCCGGATCATCGAATATGTTCATGATCCATTGGGCAGAAGAATCGCCAAGAAGATTGACGGTGTCATCGTGGGAAAATACCTCTGGCAGGGGTTGACCCGACTTTTGGCCATTTATGACGGCAGCGACAATCTGCTCATGCGTTTTGAATATGCAGACGGAAGATTGCCGGTGGCTATGACCAAAGGCGGTTCAACCAATTATTTCACCTACGATCAAGTGGGGTCCCTAAGAGTTGTTGCCGACACCTCCGGTAATGTGGTAAAAAGAATCGACTACGATTCATTCGGAAACATCATTGATGATACCGATCCGGCTTTTGAAGTGCCGTTTGGATTTGCCGGAGGATTGCACGATCAAGATACGGGACTGGTTAGATTTGGCTACAGAGACTATGATCCGGATACAGGAAGATGGACCGCAAAAGATCCCATACTGTTCGCCGGAGGCGATACGGACCTGTATGGGTATTGTTTGTCCGATCCAATTAATCTGATTGACCTGTATGGGTTAGAATTCTCTGATATTCTTCCTGGTATTAAAACAGCAATTTTAGAGGGTACAAAAGGAGGTGCCTATGCTGTTGGTGAAGCGGGAAAGACAATCGTTGATATTGCAGTGAATGGTCATCCGCTTGCACAAACAGCATTGGGTTTAGGTGCTGGTAGTGTCATAGTTCCTTTAGCAGGAGCTGCTACTATATCTTCCCCCGCAGCTACTTCAGCAGTTCTAATTGCCGGTCCATATACTCCAGCTATTTTGGATGCTGCTCAGGGATTTTTTGTCCCGGGTCCGCCCCCTCAAAGTCCTGGGGGGCAGGTAGGATTTCTTGCAAGGCAATTCATTGTTGATCCAATTCTAAATGCGCTTGAACGTCTATCAGGAAATGAACCATTAGACAATAATTGTAGATAGTTATGAACAAGATCACTTTTAGATTGTTGGGCAGCATATTAATCCTTAGTGGAATTTCTATCTGGATTAATCCAGTTTTTTATAGTAGTCGATTTGGAATAACTTTTGATTATTCGGGCATTCATAAATTTTTAAGCATTATTTTTGTTGTATTAGGAGTTTATTTTATCTGGTCTACTTTTAAAAAGAAGGATTTTGATAAAAAGTAATGGAAATGATTAAGGTGACGGGGACGTAGTGGACTGAGTTGTTTAAATTTGAAGAAACATTGAAACGGCCACAAAGAAATAAATAACTTATGCTTAGGCGGTTTAAGATTTTATCTTAATTTTTTTGATTGTTTAAGGCAGCAGGCCATCAATCCTTAACCCTATTTCTCTAACCTAAAAGAGGCAAAAGCCTTTCTTTCCGAAGCGTCACGCTTGGATATCAATGATATACAGCTCGGTTTAGTCCATAAAAAAATTGCAGCCTTGAAAGCAAAAGAAACAGCAACAAAAACCCCGGCTCCCGTACACGCACCCGCACCGCCGGCCAAAACCGAAGCACCGGCACACGCGGCACCCGAACCTGCGACGCACGCAAAGCCCACGGCTAAAAGCGTAGCGACTATAGCCCAATGTTAAAAAGCGGATGGTCATAAAACAGCCATCCGCTTTTTTGTATTGACCTCCTGAAAAATTAATCGCCTCATTCAGCGTCTAAACATCAACTCTCGCCAAGGGTCCAATTGGGGTCACATCTTGACGGGTTGTTGCCCAAATAGCTTTTGAAGGGGTGAATTCAAGTTGCAAGTGCACCACGAATAGCACTGCCTGTTCTCAGGCAGAATGGATAATTTGAGACCTTTGAAAAACGCCCCCTTTTGCCCAATCTTTGCGTCAGACTCAAATTTTAATCCTCGAAATACTCAATGTATGTCTGTGGTTAAAATTTTGAGTCCGCCTTAAACTTGAACAA
>JBAPTR010000162.1:0-132235 GCA_049282265.1 Desulfatiglandaceae bacterium
ATGTTCCAGAAGCTACGCTCCCTCCGTCGTCCATGACTCCGGTCGCTGCGGATTTCGGCCCTTCCACTGTCCTGTTCCAGGGCCGAATTGACGCCGCTTCAGGAACATCCCGTTCACCTGCTCTTCATACGCGAAACTCTGTGCCGTCCCAAATCGGAACTCAGGAGCAGAACCTGAGGGTCTTTTTCAGACGCTTTCTCATAGTGCACTTGACACCAAACACCGACATGGACGGCTATTTGGGGTTTACGCCGCCGGAAGCCCTGGCGCTCTCCAATGGCTACCCTTAAACTCCAAATCGGCGTCCATCTCCTCCGATGTATTTAGAAAGCGTCTGAAAAAGAGTGTCAGGTTCGGCTCCTCTTCGAACCGCACAGGCTGCCGCTCGCGGCATAAACCAGCTTTTTACGAAGTCATCAATTTATGAACCAGCAGAGCGAAGCGATTTCATCATTCGATGTTCAATCTTCAGCGCTCGATGTTCGACGTTTAAAAAAGGCTTCGCTCTTCAGCCACACTTTGAGCTTCACCCAGGCAAAACCAATTATCTCTGAACACGCCCAAAGAACGTGGTTCTAAAATTGAATAAAGGGGGTCCTCCACCAGAGCCAATTTCCATCTTCTCACACGCGCTCAATCTCTTCAGTCCCGAACAGGCCATAGGGCTTTACCATCAGGACCAGGACCAGGACCATAAAGGGGAACACTTCATTTATTGCGGGTATATAGGGATCCAGATATCCGGCGGAGAGGAATTCCAGAACACCCACGATAAGGCCCCCGATGATGGCCCCCAGTATACTGTCCAGCCCCCCGAAGATAACGGCAGGCAATACCTTGAGACCGATATAACTCAGATCCACGCCCACGCCTCCGATATTGCCCACCAGGATGCCGCCTATGGAGGAGACAACGGCGGCAATACACCAGCTGATGGCAAAGACCCGTTTCACGGAAATGCCCATACTCTGGGAGGCCGTCTGATGGTCAGCCACAGCTCTCATGAAGATGCCCGTGCGTGCATACTTAAAAAAGGCGGCAAAAAAGCTCAACAGAAGAACGGAAATCCCCATGCTCCAGACATAAAGATAGGTGAGCTTGACGCCGAATAGATCGATGGGTTCTTCGGGAAAAATGTTGAACTGCCTGATATCATTGCCCCACAGCATGATCACCCCGCCTCTCAGTATGTATGTGAGGCCCAGGGTCACCATGATAACCGAAATGATGGGTTCTCCAATAAGTGGCCTGAGGACAAGGCGTTCAACAGCAAGACCCAGGAGGACCGAAAAGGCCATGGTGATCATGAAGGAGACAAAGAAGTTGAGTCCGAAGTCCAGGGTCATGGAAAGACAAACATAGGCCCCCACCATGAGGAACTCGCCCTGGGCCAGATTCAGAATAGAGGTGGATTTGTAAATCAGGACGAAACCCAGGGCCACAAGCGCGTAGATAGATCCCATGGAAAGTCCCGACAGGAAAAACTGCATAAAAAACAGAAACTCTCTTGGCAACCTACATCCCCCCTTTGAACCTGCTGAAGAAACCTTTCCTTTTCAACAGATCCTGATAGGCTTCTTCCGGTTTCATCGCCCGAATCGTCAGGTTTGTTCGCAGCAGGGCAGTCTTGCCATCCTGATATCGGATGACTGTTTCGATGGGCATCTCCTCCACGTCACTGTAAAGGCCTGCGATCTCCTTCACATATTTCTCATTGATAAAACCACGGCGTATCTTCCTGGTACGCGTCAGCTCTTCATCATCCGGGTCCAATTCTTTGTAGAGGAGCAGGAATTTGGCGATCCTGGCCTTCTCGGGCAGGGAGGCATTCACCCGCACAACCTCCCGTTCGATCAGGTCGTAAACCTCGGGTTTTGCAGCCAGATCGGAATAGGTGGTATAGCTGATCCTGTTCTCTTCAGCCCATTTGCCCACATGCTTGAAATCAATGCAGATGATTGCGCTCACATATTCCCGGGCATGTCCAAGCACGACGGCTTCCACAACATACGGACAGAACTTCAGCTTATTCTCAATGAACATGGGGGAAAACCGGGCCCCGCCCATTAGGTGCATCAGGTCCTTGACCCGGTCGATAATCACCAGATGCCCCTCGGGCGTAAAGTAACCCGCATCCCCGGAGTGCATCCATCCATCAATAATGGTTTCCTTCGTGGCCTCCTCATTCTTGAGATAACCCTGAAAAAGGCCGGGACCGGATGAGAGGACCTCTCCCACGCCCTCTTCATCAGGCTCGAATATGGATATCCTGGCCGCGGAAACGGGGATGCCGACCGAATCAAAATTAATGTCGCCGTCATGGTGTATTGTGGAATACCCGGCCACCTCCGTCTGTCCGTAGATCTGCTTCAGATTGATGCCGAGTGCGTGAAAAAAGCGAAACACGTCAGGGCCGAGGGCCGCGCCGCCGGTCATGGCCGTCCGGACTCTTGAGAAACCCAGGCGATCCCGCAGGGCCCTGAACATGGCTGCATAGGCCAGCCAATAGATGATTCTCCAGCCCAGGGGAGGATGCTTTTTTTCAAACTTGAAATCGGCCCAGCGATATCCAATGGGGAGGCACAGGTTGTAAACAAGTTTCTTAAAAAAGGACGCGTCCAAATGCTTGACCATGACCTGGCGGGAAAGGCCCTCCCACATGGGGGGCCCCGCCACCATCAGGCTGGGAGCGATCTCGTAGAGGTCGGCCATGGAGGTTTCCGACTCCTCCGGAAAATTCACAGTGTAAGCGGAGTAAAGGGCGGAAAAAACGCTCATGGTCTGTTCCACGATCCATGGCAGGGGGATAAAGGAAAGAAACTGATCATCCGGCTCTTTGGGGTCCACTTCATTCAGAGAGCCCACCATACTCAGGATATTCCTGTAAGTAAGCAGGGTTCCTTTCGGGCTTCCGGTCGTGCCTGAAGTGTAACAGATCATGGCCAGATCCTCTTCCCCGATGGCCCCGACGTTCAGATCAAAAAGGGCTGGTTGTTGCAGGCCGATTTCCCGGCCCAAGCGTTCCACCTCGCGGAAATCAATCAGGGTTTCATCTTCGTAATCCCATAACCCTTTGGGGTCCGTGTAAATGATTTTCCTGACGCGGGGGAGTTTTTCCTTGAGATCCAGGATCTTGTCGACCTGTTCCTGATCTTCCGCCACGATCATGGTGGCTTCCGAATGGTCGATAATGTAGGCGACCTCACTGAGGATAGAGTCCTTGAAAATGCCGAACGGCACGCCCCGGGCTGCCTGTGCGCCCAGTTCGGCGTAGACCCATTCCGGACGATTTCCGCCCATAATGCCCAGTGTTTCCCCAGGATTCAATCCGAGGGATATCAGGCCCAGGGAAAAATCGCGCACATGGTCCAGGTATTCTCTCCAGGTCACGGACTGCCAGATGCCGAATTCTTTTTCACGGAGGGCCACCCTCGAGTCGCCGAACCGATCGGCATTCCTGATAAGGAGCAAAGGGAGGGTCAGTTCCGATTTTTTCGGAGGGGAATCGGCTGCGTTCATCTTTCTCCTGTTGGCCCGAAATTCTCATCCCGCGATACGCGAGGCTCAGATGGTGAACCTGCCCGTGAGAACCCCGTCCTAGAGACGGGAATAGGTTATTTCGTCATCGCCCAGGTAGGCACTAACAACCTCCGGATTTTCTTGAATTTCCCTGGGACGGCCTTCGGCGATTTTTCTTCCAAACTCCAGGACGCAAACACGGTCCGAGATATCCATGACAACACCCATATCATGCTCAACGAGAATGATGCTCACGCCCCACATACTGTTCACATTGATGACAAATCGGGCCATATCTTCAGTCTCCTCAAGATTCATCCCGGCCATGGGTTCATCCAAGAGGAGCACCTCCGGGCGCATGGCCAGGGCCCTCGCAAGTTCCACCCTTTTCTGGAGACCATAAGGAAGGGTACCAACCACCTGTTTCCGAATGGCCTCAATCTCCAGGAGATCAATGATCTTTTCCTCGATCTCCTTTCTGAGTTCCAGTTCCTCCCTAATGGTTCGACCATAATAGAGCATGTCGGAAAATATCCCTGATTTGAGAAAGGTGTGCCGACCTAACTTGATGTTGTCCAGGACAGTCATACCCTTGAAGAGTTCTATATTCTGAAAGGTGCGGGCGATGCCCCGCTTGGCAATGGTATGGGTGGGAACGCCGGTGATGTCTTCCCCCTTATAGAGTATCCGACCCCTTTGAGGGTTGTAAAACCGGCTGATACAATTCAGGATGCAGGTTTTTCCCGCGCCGTTGGGGCCGATAATGGCAAAAATCTCACCCTGTATCAGCCGGGTGCTGATCCCGTTCAGTGCCGTCACGCCCCCGAAGGACAATGACAGGTCCTCAATTTCCAGGATGACCTTGCCGTCCATAGACTTCTTGTTCGCAAAAGCCGGGTTAAACTCAGGGTTTTCGATTCTGTTCAGATGAAAAGGGTGCACTTCACCCTGTTGAATTGAATAGATCTGGCGATATAGCTTTAAAAGCGGGAGGAGATGCACAAGCGTCGGACAACCGTTAGGAATGTGCGCTATTCACCCTCTTTCATGGGACAGCCGCAGGATCATTTTTCGGGACCAATTGCCTATGAACGCCGCTTTATATCTTATGTATGGTGGTTAAGAGACGAAAAGAAACTGTTATGACTGGCCTTTACAATACAATAATATCAGTATAGATGGGATAGGCTTTTCATGTCAAGGACAAACCTTTGATAGAAGGGATATGTTTTGAGGCCAAAGACTATCTTGACATGATTGTTTAGGTGCTTAGTTTAAGAAACACGACACAATACCTTGGCGAAACATCAAAATCACGGATAAACATGCCCGCAAAAGACTATTACACCACATTGGGAGTATCAAAATCGGCCTCCGTCGATGAGATCAAGAAGGCCTACCGTAAACTCGCCCTGAAGTATCACCCTGACCACAACAAGGATGATAAGTCCGCCGAGACCCGCTTCAAAGAGATCAGCGAGGCATACGCCGTTCTCAGCGATTCGGAAAAGCGAAAACAGTATGACACCTTCGGCGCCGAGGGGTTTCAGAATCGTTTCAGTCAGGAAGATATCTTCCGCGGTTTTGATTTCGGTACCATTTTCAAGGAGTTCGGGTTTGGGGGCGGCAACTCTGAAAATGTTTTCAGCCACATTTTCAGAGGAGGCCCGGGTGGTCCCGGCCGCAGCCAATTCCGGGCAGCGGGTGGTTCACCTTTTCAGGGGTTCCAGGGACAATCTATGGGCATGAGAGGGCATGACCTGGTTTATGAACTGTCTGTCACCTTGGAAGATGTGACCCATGGGGCAAAAAAACTCATCGTCTATGAGCTGGGAGGCCGGGAGCAGAGGGTTTCCGTAAAGATTCCCAAGGGGATCCGTTCGGGGAAAAAGCTGCGTCTTTCGGGGAAAGGACAACCCGGCATCCAGGGAGGACCATCAGGAGATCTCTTTGTCCAGGTGAGCATCCTGGAGCACAATGTGTTCAAACGGAAGAATGACGACCTGCATCTGAGACGGGAAATCAGATTCTCGGAGGCCGTTCTGGGAACCGAAATCGAAGTCCCCTCCATTGACCAGAAACTCCTGAAATTGAAGATTCCGGTCGGCACCCAGAATGGGGCCAAGTTTAGAATGAAGGGTTACGGTCTTCCCCACATGGGAGAGAACGATCGGGGTGATCAATTTGTGGAAATCCGTGTGACTGTTCCAAAGAAATTGAACAAGGAACAAAAAGATCTCGTGAAATTGATGGCTGAATCAGGATTGTAAGGGTAATGAAAGCGCTATGTGTATTTTCCGGTGGGCTCGACAGCATGCTCGCCTCGCAGTTGGTCAGGGCCCAGGGAGTGGAAGTCCTGGCCTTTTTTTTTGAGACGCCGTTCTTTCGTTCCGAAAGGGCCAGAAAATCGGCCGCCCATATCAACCTTCCCCTCAAAGTGGTTGACATTACAGAACGCCATCTGGAGATGGTGCAATCCCCGAAATACGGCTATGGTGTCAACATGAACCCCTGCATTGACTGCCATGCCCTGATGTTGAGGATAGCAGGGGAATTTCTGGAGCAGGAAAGCGCCGATTTCGTCATCAGCGGCGAGGTCCTGGGCCAGCGCCCCATGTCCCAGAACAGGATGTCCCTTAACAGGGTCTCCACTGAAAGTGGGCTCGGAAACCTGCTCCTCAGACCCCTGTCGGCGAAGCACCTGCCCGTGACCCTGCCTGAAGAATCAGGATGGGTGAATCGCGATCTTCTCATGGACATCATGGGCCGCTCCCGAAAGCCCCAGATGGACCTGGCCCAAAAGTTCCATATCCTTGACTACCCATCACCCGCAGGGGGTTGTCTGCTTACCGAAAAGGCCTTCTCACGGAGGCTCAGCCACCTCTTTTCCATCAGGGCTCGACCGCGAATCAATGAAATAGAACTCCTCAAACTGGGCAGGCATTTCAGGATCGATACCGGCACAAAGCTCGTGGTGGGGAGGAACAGGCAGGAAAACCAGGATATCTTTGCCCTTGCAGGGGAAACAGAGGTGGTCATGATGCCCGTCTCCATTCCCGGGCCGACCGCATTAATGACAGGGCCCATGTCACCTGCCTTTATTGAGCTGGCCGCGGATATCACCGCCGCCTATAGTGACACTGAAGGGATTGACTCCGCAGAAATAAAAGTGATTTGTGAAGGAAAAGAGGAACAACTTCCTGTTGTTCCCAAGCCAAAGGAACGCTTCAGATCATTGATGATATAGCCCGCATTTCTCACAACCTGAAGAGCCTTGCTAGAAACGATTTTCGTCTCATCGCCTCCAGTTTATTGACATTTCTATCGAGCGTTTTCTCCTGCAGGTCCAGCTCGGCCTGTATTTTTTCCTTCTGCTCGTTGAGCTTGTGCGACCTGAGGTCCAGCTCGAGTATGGAAATCTTGTCTTCCCTCGTCATAACATATAGTTCCATCCGGGTGGTCTTGGAATGTAGTTTATCCTCCCTCGCTTGAATGTCGGCTAATCTCGCCTTTGTGGATCGAATGAGTGACCGCCCGGTTTGAATCTCCTTGAGAACAGCTGTCTGTGATTCCATGGTGGCAAACAAAGAAACAAAGGCGATCAGGCCGATCAGAAAAATGGCCAGGGAAATCCTCGTCGCTTTCTTGTAGGTTGAAACCAATAGATGAGACAGGGTTTTCAACCGGACAAGAATATTGTCCAGGGAATCCCCTGCACCGTAAGGCGCCACCTGCCCGTCCACCCGATCTTTCAGGGCATTCAGCCGCTGCTTCAGAAAATCCAGTCGATCCTCGAGCTCCCTGGCGACTTTTCCCTCCCTGCAGTGGCTGTTCATGTGATCGTCCGCTTCACCCAAACGGTTGGAGAAAGCGGACAGCTTTTCAAGAGGCTCATCTATGTCAATGTCGTGCAAAGGCCTGCCTACAAATTGTTCTTTGAGTTCCTCAGACCTTTTTTTCAATACTTCGAGGCTTTTTTGAATGGCCATGGCCATTTTCTGAAAAACAAGCCCGTCGCAAAGGTATTCTCCGGCCATATCAAGCAAAACAATCCAATCCTTGAGTTCAGAGAGAGAGGCCTTTGTCTCGTCTTCCAGGCGATTTTTTACGGATATGTTTTCAGCATCCATTGTTCTTCCAGCACGCAATTTCCAGTCCATCTGCTCAGCTCATAAAGGGAACCCGTCTGCCCGGAACATCCGAAAAATCATTCCAGTTTCACATCACACCTCAGACAACGACTGCATTCCCTTCTCGCCGTCTCTTCATCATAGCCCAATTCCACTTCGGCAAAAGAGGTGGTCCGTTTTTCCGGCGCCAGTTTCGGCATGACCTCCATGGGCTGTTTGATCACTTCCTCCGGGACCTCCATGGTAATCCTTATTTCTTCCACCTGTTCCTCGCCGGGAGCTCCGCCTCTTTTTTTGGCCAGGAATTTGTCTATTTCAAACGCGGCCCGTTTGCCTGCGGCCAGGGCATCCACCACGCGGGCAGGACCCGTAATCGCATCCCCTCCAGCAAAAACGCCGGGAAGGTTGGTTGCGAGCGTCCTCCAATCCGCCTGAATGGTGTTGTGCCGGCTCTTCATGGATGTTGAAAAACTGAGATCAGGACGTTGGCCGATGGCGGCGAATATGGTGTCATACTCTTGGGCGATGACACATCCGTCAATTGGGATGGGCCTGCGCCTGCCGCTTTGATCAAATTCCTTCAGTTCGCATTCATCCAGTTCAAAGGCCAGGCGGCCGTTGGCCTCGGTGATGGACTTGGGGGCCACCAGGACCTTCAACTCGATCCCTTCCTCCAGAGCATCCTCTATCTCCTCTTCATAGGCCGGCATATCTTTTCTCTCGCGGCGATAGACGATGGTCACCTCAGCTCCCATCCTCCTGCACGTCCTGGCCACGTCGACAGCCACATTTCCGCCGCCAATCACCGCCACCTTTTTGCCCACATCGGGTGTCGTGCCAAGCTCCACTTCTCTCAGGAATTCCGCCCCGCCTTTTACACCGGGGAGATCTTCTCCGGGGATCCGGGTGGAAAGGCTTTTGTGCGCGCCGACGGCCACAAAAAGCGCATCGTAATCTTCCATGAGTTCGTCCATGGAGACATCCCTGCCGACCCTTTGGCCGGTCTTGGCAGTCACCCCGGTTTTCAAAATGAAATCAATTTCTTGGTCCAGGATATCTCTGGGCAGACGGTATTCCGGAATACCGTAGCGCAGCATGCCGCCGAGCTTTGGAAGTTCCTCGTAAATGGTGGGTTCATAGCCCAGCAGCGCCAAGTGATAGGAAGCTGCCAACCCCCCGGGGCCACCTCCAATGACCGCCACTTTCTGATCCTTGGGAGGAGCCTTCGTGACCGCAACCGTGAATTCCCGCTTTCGGGCCATGTCCGCCGCAAAACGCTTGATCTGAGGTATGGCCATGGGTTCATCGGTCTGGCCCCTCAGGCAGACACTGGTACAGGGGTGTGTGCACACACGGCCGCAGATACCGGGAAGCGGGTTGTCCTGATAGATCAGCGAAATGGCGTCGTCGTAACGACCTTCCGCCACAAGTGACAAGTACCCGGGCACCTGCTGGCCCACCGGGCAGGCATTGATGCACTTGGCCTTGAAAAGATGGTCACAGACCCCGGCCGCACACCTTTTTTCCAGGATGTGCTCTTCAAATTCATGACGGAAATACCGGAGAGTGGCGAGCACGGGATTCGGGGCTGTCTGTCCAAGGCCGCAAAGGGCCGAGTCCTTCACAAAGGTGGACAACTCTTCCAGTTCGTCCAGGTCCTCCATGACGCCTTTGCCCTCGGTGATCCTGTTCAATATCTCCAGCATTCTTCTGGTGCCTTCCCGACAGGGCGTGCATTTGCCGCAGGATTCCTCCTGGCAGAAATCCAGGAAAAACCTCGCCATGTCCACCATACAGGTGGTTTCATCCATGACGATCATACCGCCGGATCCCATGATGGCGCCCACTTTGGCAATGGCCTCATAATCCGTGGGGGTGTCCAGGAGGTGACCCGGCACACAACCGCCGGAAGGGCCGCCCAACTGCACCGCCTTGAATTTCTTGTTGTCGGGAATGCCACCCCCGATCTCGTAGATAATCTCCCTGAGCGAGGTCCCCATGGGAACCTCAACTAGACCGATATTGTTGACGGCGCCGCTCAGTGCAAAGACCTTTGTCCCTTTGCTCCCTTCAGTTCCTATGGCGGCGTACCAGTCACCCCCGTTCAGGATGATCTGGGCCACATTGGCCAGGGTTTCCACGTTGTTTAAGACGCTCGGCTTCTTCCAAAGGCCCTGGTGGGCGGGGAACGGAGGCCTCGGACGGGGCATGCCCCGTTTTCCTTCAATGGAATTCATGAGGGCCGTTTCCTCGCCGCAGACAAAGGCACCGGCACCCTGGTACACCTCCAGGTCGAAATCAAAACCACTCCCGAGGATGTCCTCTCCCAGGAGCCCGTATTCTCTCGCCTGGTTGATGGCAATGTCCAGCCTGCGCAAGGCAAGGGGATATTCCGCCCTGCAATAGATGTAGCCCTGGTGTGCCCCGATGGCTTTGGCCGCGATGATCATACCTTCCAGAACCGCGTGCGGGTCCGCCTCCAGGACACTTCTATCCATGAAAGCACCGGGATCGCCTTCATCGGCGTTGCAGAGCACATACTTGACATCGTTTTTCGAACGACTGGCAAACTCCCATTTCAGACCCGTTGGAAACCCCGCGCCTCCGCGTCCTCTGAGGCCGGATTTTTTCATCTCTCCAACAATCTCTTCCGGGGCCATTTCCAGAAGGGCCTTGGCAGCTCCCTGATAGCCGTCCCGGGCAATGTATTCATCGATCACTTCAGGGTCCAATATCCCACGGTTTCTCAGGACTCTCAGGAGTTGCTTGGAAAAGAAGGGAATTTCATTCAACCCGGGAATAGTCTCAAAAGAGGCAGGTTCCACATAGAACAGCCGCTTGACGGGTCTCCCCTTGAGGAGATGTTCTTCAACAATCTCCGGGACATCCCCTGCTGTTACCCTCTGGTAGAAAATCGCGTCAGGCTGGACAACCAGGACAGGGCCCTGGGCGCAAAAGCCGTTACACCCGGTCTCAATCACCCGGACCTCCTTGTCCAATCCCCTGGCAACAATCTCTTTTTCGAGTGTTTCTTTCACCTCCACGCTGCCTGACGCATGACACGCCGTTCCTCCGCAAAGAAGCAGGTGGGTTCTAAATGTTTTCATCGAATGGCCTCCTTAGCTCATATCTAGTCTTTCTTTATGCGTTCTATTCCATTCTGGCCAGTGCAAAATCCGTCTGGACTTCGCCAAGCATGACGTGTCGTTTGAAAACCTGGCGCATCTTTTTCGAATCCACATGCTGATAGATGACCGGCTCCTGCCCCTGCATTTCCACTGTAACATTGGGCTCACTGCTGCACATCCCCATGCAACCTGAGGTGACGACCCGTATGTCCTCCCGGTCGGTTTCACTCATCTCCTGGAGAAGTGCATCCATGACCTCCCGGGCACCCGCTGCGATCCCGCACGTACCCATGTGCACCGTGATCTTAACCGTTGAGCCCCCTTCCCTGAGAGCGGTGTCTTTCTTTACTCTTTCCTTGATCTTCTTGAGATCATCAATGGTCAGCTTTGGCATTCTGTTTCCTCCATAGGGTCGACCGTGCATTGATCTGCGTGCCCATCCACGGGCACGATAATGACTTCCAACGAAGTCGCGACCTGCTCCTCATAGCGAGCCATTTTATTTGCTGCACCAGGAGGAGGGCCTGAGGGTCTTTTTCGGACGCTTTCTCATAGTGCACTTGGCACAGGGTTCCAACATGGACGGCTATTTGGGGTTTACGCCTCCAGAAGCCCTGGCGCTCTCTAATCGCTACCCTTAAACCCCAAATGGGCGTTCATCCCCTCCGGAGTGTTTAGAAAGGGTCTGAAAAAGAGTGTCAGGTTCGGCTCCTCTTCGTACCTCATGGGCCGCCGCTTGCGGCATAAACCAGCTTTTTACGAAGTCATCAAATCATAACCGGGTCTCTTCAGCGAGGACCGGGCGTTTTGGAGGCGGATGGTCCAACCTCCCTCAAGGCCGCCTCTGATTTTCGAATCATCTCAGTGAGGTGCATGAGCACCCTGGGGTTGTTAATGGGTACCTCTTCGAGACCTTCCTTGATCTCTCTCGTATCAAAGGTGAACTTCTCTCCATCCACCTCATGATCATAGACCAGATCCAGATGAGGATGACCCATGAGGATCGTGCTGATACACCCGGCAATATCACCCATGGGGGGGAGGTCGATGTGGGTCAGGCCGAATGTGGCCTCCACTCGGGTCCCCCTGCCCTCACGGGATGTCAACTTGAAGGTTCCGCCACACCTCCTGCTGGTTTCGCGGAAGAGGGAAAGGCCCAGTCCCACACGCCGGGTTTGTCTCGTTGTGTAGAAAGGATCCATCACCTTTTCAAGGTTTTCTGAGGATATGCCCAGGCCGTTGTCCTCTATCGTAACGCTCAACAGATCATCCGCTCTCGTTTCCGAGAGGAAGATACCGATGAACGTCGCCCCTGCATCCAGTCCATTCTCGGCAATATCCAGGATATGGAGTGACATCTCTCTCAATCATATCTCCACCGCCCTGCCCGATTGTCCCTGGAGGGCCATTCTGATTTCACCCACGTTGGAGGCAGCCATGGTCAAACGCGAAAAGCGACGCCCTACATCGGAGAGAAAATGGGCGTCCGAGGAAGTCAACAAGGCCAATCCAAGCTTGTCCAGGATGTCTTTTCCTCCTTTTCCGGCCCACCCCGGGTCGGAAACTTCAAGGGCATCAAGCTTCACTTCCGGTGGAACGAATCCCAACTGGCTGAGGATGCTGTAACTGGGTCTGTCCACATGGGAAGCCACGCAAAGCCCATCCAGACCATGTATCTCACCGACGATTTCCTCCAAACCAAGTTCCACGGCACCTATCAGCAACCGGTCGTTGAACCCCTCCACCTCGTCAAAGGCGTTTGCCACCACCTGATCTCCGAAAAATTCCGGTCTGTTGACGCCTGTCAAACCCCGGTAAATGACTTCCTGCATGGCCAGTGCCTGGTTTGGCCGGTCAAAAATAGCCAGAACGTGCACTTCCTCTCTTGAATTGATCTCCATTCCAGGCAGGACATGAACACCGCAAACCTTTCCCGCCTGGACAGCAGCTTCAACGTTTTCCGCTGAGTTGTGATCACAGAGCGCGATGATATCCAACCCCTCAGCCCTGCTCTTCTCTGCGATCCTCTTGGGGCTCATGTCAAGATCTGCGCAGGGCGATAGACAGGAATGGATGTGCAGATCCGCCTTATATGTTCTCATCATCTGCGTTCAACCGCGAACCTCTCAACACTAAATCAGCCCACACTCATAGAGCTTCCCGGCAAGCCGGTACCCCGTCAACGGGGTGGTCAGGACACAAATGCCCTCCTCGTCCGCTTTGGCAACGGTCTCCTGATCCGGTTGATGTCCGTTCACGAGGATGATGGCGGCCAGTTCCCGGAGAAGGGCCACCGCCACAATATTCTGATGCCCCTGGACCGTCAGCCATACGGCCCCCTTTTCGGCATTGGCCATCACATCACTCAGCAGGTCACCGCAGTATCCACCGGATATTTCATGATCGACGGATTCGTTCCCCGCGACAATCTTCAAGGGCAATTTGTCAATTATTTCTTTTAATTTCACAGGCACCCCCTAGTTTTTTCATTGAGAAAGACGCAACTGTCCAGACCAGCCTTGCCGTCGGCTACATCTTCGGCAAAGGTTTCACAATCGGGAGAACCGCACATTCCGCATTCCTTCCTTGGGAGGCCTTTCAACAGCTCTTCCACGCGTTTTTGTCTCTGGATTCGGGTCGAGAGGGCCTGGCTTGAAAGGGTCTTTTCTTTAGCATAATTCAACTTGTCTGTAAAAAACCAGCCCCTATCGTAGAGTTTCTTGACATATCCGTATTTGACGCGTTTTTCCACACCGTACATCCTCACCAGGTGACGGACCAGGTGCTTGGCCTGATACTTGTCCGCCACCGTGAAAAGGCCGCCGACACAACCTTCACTGCATATCCTGAACTCCACGTAGTCAATGCCGGGGAGCCTTCCCATCTCAATTTTTTCCAGGTATTCCATAGTGTCCTGGAGTCCCGAGACGGCAAGGCCATTCAAATGCATGCCTGATATCTCCCCTCCTGTCATTCCCCATCCCAGGCCCACACCGCCCGAGTGATGGAGCACCTGATCCTCCTCCACTTCCTCTATGTTTTTTTTGAGTTCGCCGTAGATACCGGAAATTCCTACGGCACCATCAATATGGGAATGCTTTTGAAAAAAAGGCTCCTGGATGCTGATCATCTTTGCAGGGCAGGGAGTGATATGCAGGGTTCTGATGTCCGATTCATCGCACGCGTGCTTGGCAGCCAGCCGCTTTTTCACTTCCCTTGCCACGATTTCCCTCGGCGGTGCCAGGGGCGGAATATGTTTGAGAAGCCCGGGGAACCGACAGGCGATGAGCTTCGTTACCACGGGGCAGACCGGCGAGATGAGGGGCCATGGCGCATGCTCCTTTTGTCTGTTCTCCTCAATATAGAGTTCGATGGCCACGTTGAACATCTCATTGGTGTAGGATTCATCGTGTACGTAGGAAAAACCCATCCGCTTCAGGCCGAGGAGAATATCGTTCGGCGTCACGTCTTCACCGAATTGCGAATAAAGAACGGTGGAGGCGGCGACGACTGAATAGCCGGGCCCCACCGTGTCTCCCCTGTCGCCGGCGATCACACGGATCGCCCCTCTGGGGCACACGCGAATACATTCCCCGCAATAGATACATACCCCCGCAACTTCGGCCACCCGTCCATCCCGTACCCGTATGGCCTTTGTGGGGCAGGCCTTCATGCAGAGGATGCACCCGTTACAGAGTTGTTCATCTATCTCAATATGCTGCATGTGCTCCTTATGTTGAGGCAGGCTCTCCACTAGGGTTCCTCAGTCAGGCGAAAGTGGATTTCCAATCGGGTTCCCTTTCCCGGTTCCGATTGTACATTCAATAAATCGGCATTCTTCCTGATGTTTGGAAGACCCATTCCGGCACCAAATCCCATTTCCCTGAATTCCGGGAGGGCGGTTGAAAACCCCTCTCTGAATGCTGCTTCAATGTCCTCGATCCCGTTCCCGTCATCACTGACTTCCAGGACTATTTCCTCCGTACTGACTTGAAGGGCAAGCTCCCCTTTTCCGCCGTACATGACCACGTTCATCTCAGCCTCGTAGGCGCAGACAGAGGCGCGACGGATCAGATCCGCCTCGAAGCCGATATTTCTCAGGACCCTTTGCACCTGGAGAGAGGCTTCTCCGGCTCGGACGAAATCCCTTGGTTCGATATCAAACCGCTTGGATAATTGTGGCTTTTCAGTAGTGATTGTCACACCGCCGGCGTTCACGGGTTATAGACAAGAAGGCCCTCCTTAAGACTGTTTCTCGAGGGAAACCTTATCAGGCCTCCGCTCCACCCCATGGAGCCCCTCACGATAAAGTCTTCCACACGCGGAATACATGGTATACGGGGTGGTCAACATGGGCAGACCATGCTCGGCCGCGTGTTCTTTCATCTCAGCGCTCGGATGTTTTCCACGAACCAGGACCACCGCCGCCACGCCGGAAATAACCGATGTCCGGACAACCTGTATGTTGTTGAGCCCCGTCAACAGGACCGAACCGCTCGTGGGCCCCGTGAGCATATCACTCATCAGGTCACTTCCCGTGCCGGCCAACACCGGGATATCCAATTTGTCCTCTCCGACGATCACTTCCGCCTTCAGGATGCTTTTGATATCTGACAGTTTCATGGTCAAAACCAATCTTGATGGAATCCTAAAAAAACCCTTCCATGGACACGATGATGACTTCCAACGAAGTCGTGACCCCCAAGAGCCAGGCAAACGGCATATTCCAGAAGCTACGCTCCCTCCGTCGTCCATGAATCCTCGCTCAGGGATTTCGCCCCTTCCACTGTCCTGTTCCAGGGCCGAAATGACGCCGCTTCAGGAACATCCCGTTCACCTGCTCTTCATACGCGAAACCCCGTGCCATCCCAAATCGGAACTCAGGAGCAGAACCTGAGGGTCTTTTTCAGACCCTTTCTCATAGTGCACTTGGCACCAAACACCGACATGGACGGCTATTTGGGGTTTACGCCTCCCAATCCCCACGCGCTTCTATGAATTTATGCCAAACCCCAAATCGGCGTCCATCCCCTACCGAAGTGGTTAGAAAGGGTCTGAAAAAGACCCTCAGGTTCTGCTCCACTTCGTTGCTCATAGGCTGCCGCTTGCGACATAAACCAGCTCCTACAAAGTCGTCTGGTTTGATCATTCATATTGGTTAAGGATTTCCCTCACCTTGTCGGGACGAACCCCCCCATGGGTATCCTCATCCACCACCACGGCGGGGGCCAGACCGCAGGCCCCGAGACAACGAACCGTTTCAAGTGAAAAGCGGCGGTCTTCACTGGTTTGCCCGGGCACCAGGTGGAAATCATCGTTCAACCGTTTGAGAATGGGCTTGGTCCCTCTGACATAGCAGGCCGTCCCCAGACAGACCTTGATGACATGGCGCCCCTTGGGCACCATGGTAAAGAAGGAATAAAAGGTCACGACACCGTAAATGGTACTCCCGGGGATATTGAGGCGTTCACCAATGTATTCCTGCAACTCCACCGGGAGATACCCTGTAGCACGCTGGCATTCTTCCAGTACCGGGATGAGACACCCGGGCCTGTCCTTGAACTCCTCTACAATTTCATCTACCCGGGCCATCACTTCTGGGTTCAAGTCGGGGTTAACGGCCTCAAGATCTTCCATCATGTGCATGTTCTGTTCTCCTTGTTTCAGATAGGGTATTAGATGAACGGCCGCAGCCCCTGTTCAGTTCCTTGCTATTCGCACGGCACATACCTTGTATTCTGGAATCTTTGCAACCGGGTCCAGCGCCGCATTGGTCAGTTTATTGGCGGCGGCCTCGGCATAGTGAAAGGGAATGAAGATTGTTCCCTTTTCAACACAATCCGATACCCTTGCGAGCGCCTCGATCTCACCGCGTCTGGAGGCCACCTTGATCCTGTCGCCCGACCCAATCTCATAGGAAGAGGCATCTTGGTATGAAACCTCCACGAAACATTCCGGCGCCAGGACATTGAGCCCTTCCGACTTCATGGTCATTGTGCCGGTATGGTATTGATAAAGGACTCGACCGGTCGTCAGGTAAAGGGGGTACTCCTTATCGGGCAGTTCCGCCGGCGGGATATACTCTATGGCGTGAAAAACGCCCAGACCGCATGTGAACTGGTCCACGTGGAGGCATGGCGTCCCGGGGTGGTCCGTCCCGGTGCAGGGCCAGTGGATGCCCTCGATTTCCAGCCGATCGTAGTTGATTCCGCAGTAGGAGGGCGTCACCCCGGCGATTTCCGCCATGATGCCTTCAGGGTTCTCGTACTGCATGGGGTAGCCCATTCTGCCGGACAGGTCAGAAATGATCCCCCAGTCCTGTCTCGCCTGCCCAGGGGGATCAAGGGCCTTGCGAACACGCTGGATCTTTCTCTCGGTGTTGGTGAAGGTCCCCTCCTTTTCGGCAAAAGCGGCTGAGGGCAGGACCACGTCCGCCATCCTTGCCGTTTCGGTAAGGAAGATATCCTGCACCACCAGAAAATCCAGTTTTTCCAGAGACGCCTTCACGTGGTTCAGATCCGGATCCGATACCATGGGATTTTCACCTATTACATATAAGGCTTTAATCTTCCCATCATGGACCGCGTTCATCATCTCCGTCACGCCCAGTCCAGGTGTTTCCGGGAGGCTCTCCACACCCCATGCCTTCTGCATGCGCGCATGATGAGCGAGATCCGCCACCTTCTGGTACCCTGTGTACACGTTGGGCAACGCACCCATATCACAAGCTCCCTGGACATTGTTCTGGCCCCTCAAAGGGTTCACCCCGCCGCCGGGAACGCCCATGTTCCCACAGAGCATGGCCAGATTCGCCAGGGATTTCACATTGTCCGTGCCCGAGATATGCTGTGTGATTCCCATAGCATAAATGATGGAGGCGGCCGGGACCCCGGCATAGAGCCGTGCCGCCTCAACCAGCTGGTCCCGGGGGATACCGGTTATTCCTTCCACGTAGGCGGGATTGTACATCGACACAGTCTTTTTCAGTTCATCCAGACCCACTGTCCGTGACTGCACATATTTCTCATCATAGAGGTCTTCTTCGATCATCACGTGCATCAACCCGTTAATCCACGCTACATCGGTCCCCACCTTCGGCCTCAGCCAGATGGTGGCAAATTGTGTGATGGGGATCTTTCTGGGATCCACAACGATCAGCTTGGCCCCCTTCTGTGTCACCGCCCGTTTGGCGTAAGCAGAAAGAACCGGATGGTTTTCCGTGGTGTTGGATCCTGTGATCAGCAGGACTTCCGCCTTTTCAATATCCTCAATGGGATTCGTCATGGCGCCACTTCCAAAGGCTGCGGCCAGACCGGCCACTGTGGAAGAGTGTCAGAGACGGGCGCAGTGATCAATGTTGTTTGTTCCAATGGCCGCCCGCGCGAATTTCTGAGCCAGGTAATTCTCCTCATTGGTGATACGTGCGCTGCTGAAGACCCCGATGGCGTCCGGACCCGAATCCGTTTTGATCTGTGTCAATTTCTCGGCTACCACATCCATTGCCTCATCCCAGGATGCCTCCCGGAACGTGTCTCCTTCACGAATCAGGGGGGTCTTGAGGCGATCAGCGTGCCCTAGAAAATCGTACCCGAAGCGTCCTTTCACACAGAGACGGCCATAGTTCGGCCCCATATCCTCCACAGCGGTAACTTTCACCACTTTGTTGTCGCTCACATGCAGATACATCTGGCAGCCGACCCCACAATAGGAACATGTTGTACGCACCTTTTTCACCTCAAGAGGCGAGAGGGAACGCGGCAGATGGTCCTTGGGGTAGAGGGCCCCCACGGGACATGCCTGAAGGCATTGGCCGCAGAAAACACAATCGGAGTCCTTCAGTGCCAGGTCGCCTTTGGCCACAATCTTGGAATCCGACCCCCTGTACCCGTAGCTTATGGCATTGTTCACCTGTATTTCATTGCATGCCTGAACACATCGGCCGCAAAGGATACAGCGCGAAAAGTCCCTCACGAAAAACGGGTTGACATTCTCGAGGGGATAGAGCGTATCTGTCGGGGTAAAACGGTCTCCCTTGGCCTGATATCGAATGGCAAGCTCCTGCAAACGGCAGTCCCCATAAGCCGGACACAGATCGCGGTGCTCTTCCGCTTCCATGGCCTTCAGCTGAAAGTCGCTCCACGATTCCATTCCCAGGTCCTGGGCAAGACAGTTGTGGTGCCCGGAAGACATCAGCAGCTCGATATTCATTCGCCGTGCCTTCACAACCTTTGGCGATTCGGTTTTCACAACCATATTGGGTGCCGCTGGTGCGGCGCACGAGGCCACCAGTGTTCTCGCCCCTTCCACCTCGACAAGGCAAATCCGGCAGGCACCGGTAGGGGTCGCCCCCTTGAGGTAACAGAGGGTGGGAATGGCGATTCCATTGCGCCGTGCCACCTGCAACAGGGTTTCACCAGGATTGAAGACCAACTCTTGACCATCCATGACTATTGTATTCTTGTTACTCATACTGACTCCTGAAGTTTTACAAGATTAAAATTGATTTATATTCCGACTAGTTCCATCTTGCACCCGGGAAAAAATGTCCTTTCGGATGGGAGGTATCTAAAATCTTGCGAGTATAGCAGAAAGAAATATTTTTTTTCAAAGCTTTTTTCGAAACACCCGGAAGTTTGACCTAGATGCACATGTTGATGGTTGTTAATCCCCGGCGCCCGGACACGAGCACCTTTGCCGGGTGTCTGAAAATACGGAGAGAAATCGACGGGGCATCCATCCCTTCCTCCACTTCACCCCTTGAATCGGTTCAGAAAACGGTGGATCCGCATCTGCCAGTAGGCCATGTTCAGTGGAACAATCAGTTTGGGATCAAAAGAAACATTGGGTATTCGGGCGATCACAGAGAGGTAGTGCACATGCTCTGCCACTGAAAGGGTGCAGCCTCGCGCGCGAAGATACCTGGATGACCGCCTCCTGAAGGCCCGGAAAAGGGTCTGAAAAGTCTTCAAAAGCATGTCGTTGGATCTGGTCTTACGCTCGTCCACTTCTCTGGTGGTCTTGTAATGACTTTCGATTTTGAGGTGCTCCCCTCCAATATCTCCTTCCCAGCTCGTGCAATCACCCGCAAATATGACTTTTTCGTCAGGTGCCAGGTTCAGGGGCCCTTTCACCCTTCCCACTACGTAGCGGACCTTTTTCATCCGCCTGTCTATGTCCGGATAGTATCCCCTGTAGATATGCATGGCTTCCTGCAGAGCACCCGGGCACCCTCCCCAGCAATAGTCTCTGGAGTGCTTTTCCGGAAAGGTGCCGACGGTACAGGACAAATTGCTGTCCTCACCAAAATAATCGTCGATGTGTTCCAGGCAGAATTGGAAGTTTTCCGTCTTTTTCCGGACCTCTTCCAGGGGAAAATCTCCTCCCACCTCTATTTCTTCAAGATCCATGGGCCCGAAACCCCTTTCGGAGGCCAGACGAAGGTGTATGAGATCTTTCGGCTCCACGTGCACCATATGACACCCAACGGTATCGACTGCGCAGGAATTGGTCCCCATGACAATGGCCCCCATCGGGAACGGGGTGGGGGTCAGCATCATCTTCTGACCCGCGGTGATGGCATCGATGGCAATAAAGCGTGGCTGAATCACTTCCTGAAGATCAGCGATCTTCTGCTCCAGAAAACTGTTGTGGTCCACCAGCCTGTGGCGATCGTCCTGGATTCCGATAAAATTCTTCAGGCTCAGGGTGAGCCTGCACCAGGGATGGGCCTTGAATTTG
Source organism: Desulfatiglandaceae bacterium (assembly GCA_049282265.1). Lineage (GTDB taxonomy): Bacteria > Desulfobacterota > DSM-4660 > Desulfatiglandales > Desulfatiglandaceae > CAYUCJ01. Next base: position 20,516 of record JBAPTR010000162.1, read on the forward strand.
GGAAGATTGATCAAAAAATCACACCGGGCAACGGGTTCGGGGACAAAAAGGCTTTTTCGCAGTTTTTTCGAACTGTTGAGCGAAACGGGGATCTGCCTGACCTCATCGAAATAGTAGGTCTTGACCCGCTGCCTCTTAATCACTTCGTTATACCCTGCGTTCTTGAAGCAGAACCTCGTGGGGAGCGTAATGCCCGATCTCTCCCCTACTGCAATTTCCTTCACGTTCTCCGCCCTGGATTTCGCGGCTGAAATGACGCCGTCCAGGAATTCCTTACGGGTAAAGGCATAGGGGAATACCTCAGGGTGGGCGATGACCACGTTGGGCTTTAAGAGTATACGCCCGGACGGCCTGACACCTAGCTCTGCCATCCCCTCTTTGACGATCCCGGCGATCCGGTCTGGATCGTAGGACTCGCAACGCATGATCAGGACACGGTTTCCCATTTTCCCCTCCGTTTCAAAGGCTTTTCCAGGACTATTTCTTCCTGTCGGTCTTGTCGAGGAGTTTGTTGTAATAGATCTGGCCTTCTTCGAAAAGCGGGGATTTTTTCCCCATCATATTCAATTGCATGATCTTGAAATTGATTTTCTTGATCTGCCGGTATTTTTCTTTTTCATCCGGTATGCTGTCAAGCATGTCTTCCATCTGTCTGATTTCTTTCTTGAGCTGAAGTTCGGGAGGAAGGCAGTTCGCATTTTTCAGCACCTTGTAAGCCAGCCGAAGATCCTCGGGGACGTTGGAATCGTCCTCCAACACCATGGGCAGCCCCTTGCCCGGAAGGTCGTCAAATGTGCCTTTCTTCTGGGCCTCTTTTATCTTTCTTTCGACAATTTTTTCAAATGCCATCATGACTTTCGGGGACCTCCTTTTCGATATATAAGGGCAGCTACTTCGGACACAAAGATGATTTTTGCGACCTTATCAATTTTGAGGCACTGTTTATTTCAATAACTTTTTTCCTATGTTTTTTCAAGGGTATTCGCACGCCAGGCTCCCACATCCTGCTTGACAAGAAAGCCCTGATTCGTATAAGTGGATCATACGTGAAATTAGACCCATCTGAAACCTAATGAACTCCAGGGCATGAAAATGATCAACGAGCTGGACAAGAAAATCATCAATCTCCTGCAGGGCGACCTTCCCCTGACCCCCACGCCCTTTGCCGTTGTGGCCGAACAGCTCGGCATACCGGAAGAAAGGCTTCTCACGAGAATCAAGGAGTTGAAAGAGCAGGGAATCATCAGGCGTTTTGGAGCCACCCTCCGACACCAGGAAGCGGGTTTCAGTTCGAATGCCATGGTGGTCTGGCAAGTGCCCAATGAGCGCATTGAAGAAGTCGGGAATGCGTTTGCCGGTTTCAGGGAGGTTACCCATTGCTATCGACGGGAACCACAGGAAGACTGGCCTTTCAATCTCTATTCCATGGTTCACGGAAGTGACCGGGATGCGTGCCGGAAGATTGCCGAAAGGATGTCCCGGGCCGTCTCCATCGCTGAATATGATTTATTGTTCAGCCAAAAGGAATTCAAGAAAACCAGCATGAAATACTACTAGGCATAAAGAAGCCAAAGGCATAGGGCCTGAGGCAAAAGGAATGTTGAAGGGATAGCCCCATGAGAACAAAATCCAAAGATCTTTTCGAAAGAGCTAAAAAATATATCCCCGGCGGCGTCAATAGTCCGGTCAGGGCCGGAAAATCAGTGGGGATTGATCCGCCCTTTATCGCCAGGGCCCAAGGATGCCGCATCTGGGACGCAGATGGAAATGAATATATCGACTATGTCTCCTCCTGGGGTCCCATGATACTGGGCCATGGTCGCAGGGAGGTCCTGGATGCCCTGAGGGAAACACTCGAACTGGGGACCAGTTACGGCGCTCCCACTCGGCTGGAAGTGGAGATGGCGGAAATCATCGTGGACATGGTTCCTTCCATTGAGATGGTCCGGATGGTGAATTCGGGGACTGAGGCGACCATGAGTGCCATCCGCCTTGCAAGGGGATATACCGGGAGAGATAAATTCATCAAGTTTGACGGGTGCTACCACGGCCATGGTGACAGCCTGCTGGTGGCCGCCGGCTCCGGACTGGCCACCCTGGGAATCCCTGGCAGCCCGGGAGTTCCGGAAGATCTTGCCAGGCTTACCCTGTCTCTCCCTTTCAACGATCTTACGGCCGTTGAACGGACTTTTGATGAATTCGGCAAGGATATCGCGGCCCTGATTGTGGAACCGGTCCCGGGTAACATGGGCGTCATTATCCCGGAGAAGGGTTTCCTGGAGGGGCTTCGTGATATCACCCGGCAAAATGGAACCCTGCTCATTTTCGACGAAGTCATCACGGGTTTCCGACTTTCGGAAGGTGGCGCACAGCAACTCTACGATGTGATTCCGGACATGACCACCCTGGGAAAAATTATCGGCGGAGGGCTCCCTGTGGGTGCCTTCGGTGGAAAGAAGGAAATCATGTCGCGGATGGCCCCGGAGGGTGATATCTATCAGGCGGGCACCCTTTCCGGAAATCCCCTGGCCATGGCTGCCGGACTTGCGACCCTGCGTATTCTCAGGGAGGGTGACATCTACCGGACATTGGAACAAAAGGCGCAACAGCTTTTCTCCGGACTGGAATCGGCGGCCCAAGAGGCGGGAACCCCGGTGGTCGTCAACCGACTGGGCTCCATGGGATCCCTTTTCTTTTCGAAATCCCCTGTCACCGATTTCGCAAGCGCCAGGAAAAGTGACAACGAACTGTTCAAACGTTACTACGCCCGGATGCTGGAGCATGGCATCTACCTGGCGCCGTCCCCTTTCGAATCCACATTCGTTTCTCTGGCGCACAATGAAGAAGTTATCAAAAAAACTGTTGAAATCGCTGCATTGGCTTTCGGCTCCCTCTAGCCAAAATTCTATTGACTTTGGCCGAAAACCTGTGATAGAGACAACCAGTTTTTCCTTTTCTGGACAAGGCGGATACCCACATACCACCATGGACAATGATCTGAAGAAGACTATCAAGGACGTGGGGTATCTGAGTACCGTTGGAATGGCCATGGCCCTGTCCATCGCCATTGGGGCCGTGGGCGGCTACTATCTTGACCGATGGCTGGGAACCCAGCCCTGGCTCTTTGTGGCAGGTTTGGTTATCGGTATCGCCGCAGCTTTCAAAAATCTGTATACGCTTTATACAAAGGCAAAGAAGTTCTAGCGGGACACAGTGTGATGGAATGGAAACGAGCATTTAGGATTCTCAAAACCCTCAACTGGGTGATCCTGCTTCTTCTGTCTTCAGCAAGCTTTTTTTTGATGGGCAACGCCTTCACGGCCGGTGTTATCATGGGAGGATTTCTGATTATCGCAAACTTCAACTTGCTTCAGCGCTCAATCACAATGGCATTCAGTCCCAGCGGTGTCTTCGGCGCCAATAAGGGGGCCGTCGTGGGCAAGTATTATCTGCGGATGGCCGTCCTGGGTCTGTTGCTTTACCTATTGATCAGCCAGAGCTGGATCAATCCGGTCGGACTGGCCGTCGGGCTTTCCGTCGTGGTCATCAGCATCGTAGCGTTGGGTGTCCTTTTGATCTGGAAGAAACCATCCGGGGAGGTAGCATAATCTATGGAAGAACACAGTTTTCTGTTCTTGAATAAGCTATTCGAGGCCATAGGACTTGGTCACTTCGGTCATACTTACAGCCATGTGACACACTCATGGCTGGTTATGCTTATCATGGTCCTGGCATCGATTATCTTCGTTAAAGGGATTCAATTGGTGCCCGGAAAGGGCCAGAATGTGTTTGAGGTGATTGTGGAAGGGCTGGAGAAGTTCATGGTGGAAATCACCGGTCCGGAAGGAAAGTTTTTTTTCCCCTTCATAGCCACGATCTTTCTTTTTATTCTCATATGTAATCTGATCGGCAAGATCCCGGGGTTCGCTTCCCCAACCGCAAACTACAATACCACACTTTCCATGGCCATATTGACATTTCTTTATACGCATTACATCGGGATCAAATGCCATGGTTTCAAATACATCAAGCATTTTTTCGGTCCTGTCTGGTGGCTGGCCCCGCTGATGTTTCCCATTGAGCTGGTGGGCCATGTGGCAAGGGTCATGTCCTTGAGTATTCGACTGTTCGGCAATATATTCGGTGAAGAAATGGTATTCGGTATCGTGGTCACCCTTGCGGGGCTCTATCTTGCTCCCCTTCCCTTATTGTTCCTGGGACTCCTGGTGAGCTTCATTCAGGCCCTTGTATTTATGCTCCTGGCAATCATGTACTTCGTCGGCGCCATGGAAGAGGCCCACTAAGTTACATCTCTATTTTGGAAGAAGGTCAAATTTAGAACAGGAAAGGAGATTCAAATGAGCAAAAAACGTTTAATTGTTAGTCTTACCGCGATGATGTCGCTGGGCATGACCTCCATGGCCATGGCCGCAGAGCACTCCGGTGAGGCGCAGGCGGCAGGCCTGTGGATCTTTTTCGGTATTGCCATCGCCTGCGGGTTCGGCATCGGCGTAGCGGCCATGGGAACCGGTATCGGTATGGGCAACGCCATCAACGGCGCTCTTCAGGGTACCGCACGGAACCCTGAGGCAGGTGGAAAGATCATGACCACGATGATTATCGGTCTGGCCCTGATCGAGTCCCTCTGTATCTATGCCCTGGTGATCTGTTTCATCATGGTCTTCAAGATCCCGGACTTTGCAAGCATCGTCGCAAAAGTCTTTTAGAAGTCTGCAGTCTCTTTGAGGACCCGCTTACGGGTCCTCTTTTTTTCCGCAATCATGTGCAATAATTCACAACCCTTGGATATTGATGACTTTGTAAATGGTCATCATCGTGCCCATGGACGGACTGTTCACGGTTCCATCAAACATGAAGCACTTTCTTATTCGATATTTTAATTCCAGATCATGAGCAAAACCCAGAAAATTCCTGAACCGACCATTGAGAGGCTCGCCCTCTATTCGAGGCCTCTGGAAACACTTCTAGAGACTTCGGTGGATGTCATATCTTCCGAAAAACTCGCCCAGATTTGCGATGTCAATCCGGCCCAGGTGAGAAAGGACCTGGCATTTTTTGGAGAATTCGGCGTCAGGGGCGTGGGTTACAATGTTAGGGAGTTGCTAAAGGCCATCAAGGAAATCCTCGGTTCTTACAGGGTCTGGATCCTCGGCATTGTCGGTATGGGCAACCTCGGAAAAGCCCTGATTGGAAATGATAATTTCAAGAAGAGAAATTATCGGTTTGCTGCCGCCTTTGACTCCGATCCCCTGAGGGTGGGCCAGAAGCTTGCCTGCGGGCTGATCGTCAAGCCGGTCGAAGATATCGAAAAATCGGTTCACGCCCTAGGGATTGAGATCGGTATCGTCTGCTCACACGGTGCTGAAGCCCAGCGGGCCGCAAGTCTCCTCATGGATGCCGGGGTGAAGGCCATTCTGAATTTCGCCCCCGCTCAGGTGCGGGCACCGAAATGCTGCATGGTCGAAAACGTGGATTTCAGCGTGAAGCTGGAGAATCTGGCCTATCACCTGGCAAAGATCAGTTAGTCAGTAATAAATAGGGGCCTTTCTTTCCCCTACTATCTTTTCCTGCAGCGAATTCCGGTATGGGGCTTCAAACGCCCTGCCGTTCAAGACAATCGGACAGTCTTCCGGTTGCATCGCGCAGTTGAGCCTCGGACGGATAGGAAAAGTTCACACGCATGTGATGCTGTTCAGGCCGCTCACCATAAAAGGCTTCTCCTGGCACAAAGGCAACCTTAAACTTCAAGGCCTCGTGAAACAGCTTCCGGGTGTCAACGGTTTCCGGAGCACTCACCCACAGGAACATGCCTCCCTCCGGCTGGGTCCAACCAATGCCTCGCTCCGGCGGAAAGTTCGCCTCCAGGGCGTTCAGCAAGACCTCCATTTTCTTGCTGTAGAAGGCACGGCATCGTTCGAAGTAGGCGTCGAGGTCGACTTCCGTGAGGAAAGCGGCGCACATGCCCTGGTTGTACTTGGGCGTGTTCAGGGTGCTGCCTTCCTTGATATTGGTCATCTTGTCAATCACCTCCGGAGGTCCAATGTTGAATCCGACCCGCATCCCGGGGCAAAACAGTTTGGAAAAGGTATAGACGCCGATCACCCGTCCGCCGCCCTGCTGCTGGTCCAGGCTGAAGAGGGACGGAAGTTGTGCCCCCCGGTAGCGCAGGGCCCGGTAGGGGCTGTCTTCCACGACGGGGATGTGGTAACGCTCGCTGAGATCCAGGAGCGCCGATCGTTTGTCCAGGCTCATGCTGACCCCGGAAGGATTTTGGAAGTCCGGTATCACGTAAATGAACTTCGGCATGTGCCCGGATGTGGTGCAGCGTGCCAGAACCTCTTCCAGTTCCCCGATGTTCAGACCGTCGGATTCCAGGTCGATCCCGAGATAGGCGGGACGCTGCATCTGGAAGGCGGCCAGGGCGCCGGCGAAGGTGGGCCGTTCCACCGCCACGGTGTCGCCCGGGTCCAGAAGCAGCCGGCCGACGAGGTCCAGGCCCTGCTGTCCAGAGGTGGTCACCATGATGTTTTCCGGCGCCGCGTGAATACCGTCGCGGATCAGAAAAGCGACGACCGCATCTATCAATTCCGCTTCGCCTCTGACGGCCGAATACTGCATAATGCCGTCGATGTCCCGGTCCAGCCGCTCCCGCGTCGCCCGCCGGAACTCCGATTGGAGAAATACCTCCGGGGACGGCAGCCCCCCGGCCAGGGAGATGATTGCGGGGTCGTTGATCAGGCTCAACAGCTTACCGATGGAATACCCCTCATAGTTGCGCATGTTTTCAGCATACCGCATTTGCCAATCCTGCATCATCAACAGTTCCCCCATCCCCGCAGAACTCCGGGAGGTCATTTGGAATGGGGGGCGGCAGCCAAGCCAGGCCCCCGTGCGGCAAGCAGGCATCCCCCCACCACCTGTTGTCTGCGAAGTGACTGTCTCAACATCCATCTCGCCAGGATCATAGTAATGAGAGGCCCGACAGCATTTACCAGCCCGGCGTTCACGGCGGTCGTATACCTAAGCCCTGCATACTGCAATACCTGGAAGCCGGCCACGCCCGTGAGGGCCATTACCACCACAAGGACCTTCTCGCGAGGTCTGAAATCAGAGCCTCGTTCACCTCTGCGGGCCAGGAGGGCGGCGAAAAGCAGTGAAGCAATGGCCGCCCGCACCCCCGCGATGGTGAAAGGCCCCACGGCTTCGCGCAAGGCTCGTCCCAACACCACGTTTCCCGCCCAGAGCAGTGTAGCCGCGTTCACGAACAAGTAATCGGTCCAGGAATGCAAGGAATACCTCCAGGCAAGGGGCGGTACAAGTTCAGCAATACTGCACGGCCGGTGATTCACTATGCAGATTACAGCTCCTCAGGTGTGAAAGCGACCACATCGTCAACACTGGCCTTGTCTCCGAAAATCATAGCGAGCCTGTCAATACCCAGGGCTATTCCCGCGGCATCGGGCATATATTCCAAGGCTTCCAGGAATAGTTCCGGCATGGGATAGACACCCTTCCCCAAGGCCTTTCTTCGTTCGATCTCCTCCTCAAACCTTTGCCTCTGTTCTCCTGCATCTCTCAGCTCTGAAAAGGCGTTGGCCAGTTCAACGCCGCCGATATACAGTTCAAACCGCTCGGCAAAACGCTTGTCCCCGGGTTTCAGGCGTGCCAGGGCGCCCAGAGAGGCAGGATAGTCATATAGAAAAGTGGGCGCCGGGGAGCCCAGGTGGGGCTCGATTGCCTCGACCATCAGGGCGTCAAAGCATCCCTTGTCCATGGATTCCCGCAGACCCAGCGGTGCATAGATTTCAAAGGCCTCCGAAACGGAGAGCCTCTGCCACGGTTCCGAGAGGTCGATGGTTTTTCCTCCATATTCCAAGGTATCGTGGAAGCCCAGAACTCTTGCGACGTACCGGATCATGGATTCGCATTCATCCATGAGCCCCCGATATTCCATCTGTGCATGGTACCATTCAAGGAGGGTAAGTTCAGGAAGGTGCTGATGACCCCGTTCGGCCTGTCGAAAACATCTGCAGATTTGAAAGATCTGATCGTACCCGGCCGACAGCAGACGTTTCATGCAGATTTCGGGAGACGTCTGGAGATAGCCTTCGCCTGCCTCCACGGCGTCGATGTTCAATTCCGGGGCAGGCGCAGGGATGAGGGCGGGTGTTTCCACTTCAAGATAGCCCTGCTTGATAAAGTAACGCCTGATGGCCTGTATCATCCGGGCCCTCAGTTGCAGCGCCGACTTTCGATTCGCCACGCGTCTTATATAGCCGAGGGCGCTATTCCTTGACCCGGGTGACATATTCCCCGGTCCTTGTGTCGATGGTTATTTTCTCGCCTTCGTTGACGAAAGGGGGAACCCGAAGCACATACCCCGTCTCAACGGTAATCGGCTTGGTATCCCCTGCAACAGAGTCGCCCTTGGCCCAGGGATCAGCCCTGGTCACGGTCATGTCGACGAAGTTCGGCAGCGTAATGCCGATGGCCCTCTCCCCGAAGAAAAGGATATCCACATCCAGGTTATCGATGAGGAAATGCGCGGCTTCACCTACCTGTTCCTCTGAAAGAAATGTCTGTTCGTAGTTTTCCACGTCCATAAAACAGAATTCCTTGTCTTGTGCATAGAGAAACTGCATTTTTCGCTCTTCCAGGCCGGCCTTTTTGAACGTGTCCACGGACCGGTAGGTATGATCGAACATCACCCCATTGATCATGTTCTTCAGCTTGCATTTATACAGGGCCTGCCCTTTCCCTGGCTTTGAGAACTGAAAATCAACGATAATATAGGGATCTCCGTCAATTTCAATCTTGAGACCCTTTTTCAAATCACTTGTACTGTACATGTCGGTTCTCCGGGTATAATAATTACATTCTTCACAACGCCATCCCACTGCTCCCGTTTGTCAAAAAGGGCACAATGCCTCCCCCGATAGAGCACGCTCAATTTACCTTTCAATTGGGCCGAAAGTCAAGGAGCATCCCCGACTTTTGCACTTCTGCTATCAGGTGACGGCCAATTGCTCCGTGGAATATTGTTCATAGATCTTGTCCCTGACAATGGTCCTCATTCGATCGAGGGCCTGATGGATTTCAACGAACGTTGTATAGAGGGGAGCAATCCCCAGTCGGATGAAGTCCGGGGCACGAAAATCCGGAATGACCTTTCTCGCGGGTGGCGGAGATTCAATCATGGCACGGTTGATACGGTATGCGTCAGCGTGCCGCAGAGAAACGTGCGAACCCCTTTGTTCAGCCCGTCGGGGTGTGGACACGGTGAATCCAAGCGGTGTCAGCCATTGATCGGCCAGGAAAATGAGATATTCTGTCTGCATGATGCTTTTTGCACGGATTCTCTCCATGCCGGCTTCAAGAAGAAGATCAAGCGCCGGTTCAACCGCCTTCATCGAGATCATCGGGGGAGTTCCGACCCGATAGCGTGAGATGTCAGACGCGGGGTTGAAATCCAATTCAAAGGCAAAGGGTTTTTCCGCGGCAAACCACCCCCACATTGGCTGGGTCATTTGCTTCTGCAGATCCTCCCGCACGTAGAGAAAGGCGGGAGACCCGGGCCCGCCGTTGAGATATTTGTAGGTGCAGCCAACGGCCAAATCCACCCCGCAGCCATTCAGATCGACGGGTACCGCCCCGGCTGAATGGCTCAAGTCCCACAGCATAACAGCCCCGGCCCGATGGGCCGCTTCGGTTATCCTGGCCATGTCGTACATAAAGGCACTTTTAAAGGCCACATGTGTCAGACTGACCAGGGCCGTACAGTCGTCAATGGCACCATCGATCGCTTCGCTTGAAATGGTGATACTGTCCTTGGAGGGTATGAGCTTCAGGTGGTGCATGTTCTCCAACAGCTCGATGACGCCTTGGAGGACATACAAATCAGACGGAAAATTGAACACATCACTCACAATTTCATTGCGGCCCGGGCGTGCTTGAAGGGCGGCCACGGCCAGTTTGAAAAGGTTGATGGAAGTGGCATCGGTGACAACGATCTCATTGGGTTTGGCCCCGACCAACCGGGCTATTTTGGCCCCTAATTCAGTGGGTGCGTTCACCCATCCATCATTCCAGGCGCGAATAAGCCTTTCCCCCCATTCCTTCTCGACTGCATTTCGGATGGCGGGTATCGTGCGTTTTGGTAACCTGCCTAGAGAATTGCCGTCCAGGTAGATCAGGCCCGGGTCTGCAATCACGAAGTCATGGCGAAAAGATGACAATTCATCCCGGGCGTCCAGTTCGTGTGCGAGTGAGATATGGGTATTTGAGAAGTCCATCTGTCTATATTATTCACATACGGAGAAAAGCAGGAAGCTAACTTGTGCCACAAACGGCAACCTATCGGGAACGAAGAGGAATCAAACCTGACAATTTTTTTCAAATGCTTTCTAAACACTCCGGAGCGGATGGACGGTTATTTGGGGTTCAGCGGTACGTCACAGAAGCGCGTAGGGTTTGATAGGAGTGAACCCCAAATAACCGTCCATGCAGAAGCGAGTTGCCAAGTGCACTATGAGAAAGCACATGAAAAAGATTCTCAGATCCGTTTCCTTGGATCCGGATGAAAAAGCGACTTCATTAGGAGGCCCATGACATTGATGAACAAGGCTTCGTGTTTATAAAAAAAGGGCATTCCATCACATGTTTGACGAAACGCCCTTTTGTTTTGCACTGACAGTAGACTAGACTACGGTAACATTTACTGCAGCCGGTCCCTTTGCACCTTGCTCTATGTCAAAGGTAACCTGATCGCCTTCATTCAGAGACTTGAAACCGGTTGCATTGATTGCTGAATGATGCACGAATACATCCGGCCCATCTTGCTGTTCAATAAAGCCGAAGCCCTTGCTGTCATTAAACCATTTTACAATTCCATTAGCCATAGTGACACCCTCCTTTCAAAAATTTTCCAACAGTTCCACACTTAAGGTTGTCACTCTGGACAAATGAATCTTTACCTAAGAACGAAATCTGTCCATCAATAAGGACTTATCCTTATTGATTACAGGCATAATAGCCGTTTTTTATACGATGTCAAGCTATTTAATAAAAAAATTTTCTTATTGACGAATAATTTTATGTCGATATTACCTACCGGTAGGTAGCCTTTTGTTGACATGATCTTATATTTCTGGTACACACCCGGAATTTGATGACTTCGTAAGGATTCTTATTTGTGTCCATGGACGACCACGCAAATCAACGGGATACATTGCAACTCATTGCTTTGTTAGACCAATATAGAGGCCAACCAGTGACGAAGGACAAGAACCAGAGAGAAATTGAGGGGCACAACGCCAGGGAGAGATTGCTGGATGCGGGAACGACTCTTTTTTCCGAAAAGGGCTATGCGAGTACAACCGTCCGGGAAATCGTCGATCACGCCGGTGTCACCAAACCGGTACTTTATTATTACTTCAAGAGCAAAGAAGGCCTTTTTCGTGCCATCCTTGACGGGGCTTCACAGGATCAAGACGCCTTGCTTTCCCGTGTTATCCAAATGACCGGAACGGTTTTGGATCGACTCATCAGCCTGTACCGGGGAATCAACCATGGGGTGATGGAAAACCGAGACCTGTTCAAGATGATCCATAATCTGATCTTCGGACCGCCACAGGGCACTCCTGAATACGATCTGGACAGATATCACCAGGGCATGGTCACGGCCATAAAGACCATCTACCGAGAGGGTCTGGAACGGGACGAAGTGATTCAGGCGGATCCGGAAGATGTTGCCATGCTTATCCTGGGTCTGATGGATTTTTCCTTTCATTTAGATTGTGTCTTTCCCGGTTCAAGACACCCCGGCCGGGCTGAAGAGCTCCTGCGCCTGACCTTTCATGGCTTGAGGAAGAGAGAAGAGAAATGATAAGAACCAATTCCAAGCCGCTAGGCATCCTGTTGGGCCTTTTTCTGATTTTGCTTTCCGTCGGCGGATGCGAACGCTCCGAGAGCAAGGCCGAGCCTGAGACAAACCAAGCCCCTTCCAGAGCTCCCAAAGTCTTGGTCCAGCGGGTTCTCCCCTCGCCCATCAGGGATATCCTCCTGCTCCCCGGAGAGACGGAAGCCTGGAAAGATGTTCAAGTATCCGCGGACAGCGGGGGCCGTGTCGAAAGGATCGGGCCGAGAGAAGGAAACCCCGTGAAGAAAGACGACCTTCTGGCCATGATCGATGTCTCCGCCCTGAAGGCGGCACTGGATCGGGCAGAAGCCGCGTACCAGCTCGCCGATAACCTTTATCAGCGCAGAAAGAAGCTCTTTGATCGAAAAATCATTAATCAGGAAGAACTGGATCACAGCCTGACGGAACGGACCCTGGCCCTCGGGTCCCTCCGACAGGTCAGGGTTGAACATGAGCGCGGCTACATCCGATCACCCATTGAGGGCCTGGTCAATAACCTCTATGTGGAAGAAGGTGAATTCGTGGATCGGGGGAAACCTGTCGTAGACCTCGTGAATGTGGATAGAATAAAGATCAATGTCAATGTCCCTGAGCTGGATGTAAGATATATCAAGGTCGGGCAAAAAGCGGAAGTCCGTGTAGATGCTTTCCCGGAGACCCGCTTGCTTGGGACCATTGATTTTGTGGCCTACAAAGCGGATCCGGCAACCAAAACCTTCCGGGTACGGGTGCTCATTGAGAATCCCGGGCACCGGATCAGACCCGGAATGATTGTCCGTGTGCGCTTCCTTCGACGTATCATCAAGGATGCCCTGACCGCACCCTTGTTTGCGCTGGTTGACAAAGGCGGGGAACGTTTCCTGTTCGTGGAAAAAGACGGCATAGCCCATGCACGGGAAGTGACCATCGGGATCATTGAAGGGGACCGCGTCCAAATCACGGACGGACTCAAAACAGGGGATCATCTCATTGTGACCGGACAGACCGAAGTGGAGGAAGGGATGAGGGTTCAGGTCCAATGATCGTCAATCAGTTAGCTCTCAAACGTCAGATGACGGTCCTGGCGCTGCTCGTCCTGATTGTTGTCGCGGGCGTCTATTGCTATGAGACCCTGCCCCGCGAATCCTTTCCGGATATCACCATTCCTTATGTCTTCGTCACCGCGACCTATGAGGGCGTCAGCCCGGCGGACATGGAAAAACTGATCACCATTCCCATTGAGCGAAAGCTGAAGGGGTTGTCGGACGTGGAAGAAATCCGATCCACCTCGGCTGAAGGGATTTCCACGGTCGCCGTCAAGTTTCTTCCCACCGTAAACATCGATGATGCGGTCCAAAAAGTCAGGGACAAGGTAGACCAGGCAAAGAAGGACCTGCCCGCGGATCTCGCCGATGACCCTTCCATCCGGGAAGTCAACTTTTCAGACCTGCCGGTCATCCGTGTCGTCCTCTCGGGCCCCTTCAGCCTGCGCCGCCTCCAGAAGTTCGCCGAGGATCTTGAGGACCGTATTGAATCGGTCAGAGGTGTTCTGGATGTCCAGCTTTCGGGCGGTCTGGAGCGTGAAATCCATGTGGAATTTGATCTGGACCGGGTGGCCGCCTACAAGGTCCCCTTCTCCCGCCTCATCAATGCCGTCACCAAGAGCAACGTCAATATGCCGGGAGGCAGCATGGATATCGGGGAGGGCAAATACCTGGTCCGGGTCCCTGATGATTTCAAGCACCCTTCTGAAATTTTTTCCATCGTCGCCTTCGTTCGGAACGGCAAGCAGGTCTACCTGCGGGATCTGGCCTTTATCAGGGACAGCTATAAAGATCCCCTGACACGCAGCAGGATTAACGGCCGGGAAAGCGTCACCCTTTCCGTTCAGAAAAGGAGCGGCGAGAATATCGTCCGTGTGACTGATGAGGTAAAGCGCGTGGTGAAAGAAATGCGGCCGCTGCTTCCACCTACCCTCAAGATCGACCTGACATCCGATATGTCCAATGACGTTCGGCTTATGGTTTCAGACCTGGAAAACAACATCCTCTCAGGGCTGATTCTCGTCCTGGCCGTTATTTTCGTCTTTATTGGCGGCCGCTCGGCCTTGTTCGTGGCCCTTGCCATTCCCTACTCTATGTTCTTGACATTTGCCATCCTGACGGGTTTCGACATCACCCTCAACATGGTCGTCCTTTTTTCGCTCATCCTGTCGCTGGGCATGCTTGTGGATAACGGGATCGTTATCGTGGAGAATATCTACAGACACATGCAGGAAGGTGAATCGCGTCAGGACGCCGCAAGCAACGGCACCAATGAAGTAGCCTGGCCGGTGATCACCTCTACGCTGACGACCCTGGGGGCTTTTTTCCCCATGCTCTTCTGGCCGGGTATCATGGGGCAATTTATGCGATATCTTCCCGAGACCCTGATCATGGCGCTCTCTTCTTCCCTGTTCGTGGCCCTCGTCATCAACCCCGTACTTTCGGCCAGGTACCAGACGGCCAAGATCCGAGAGGCAGCCCGGAATAAGAAAAAGGCAAAGGAATCCTTCATCAAGAGGGTCTACCTTCACCTGCTGGTGTGGTCCTTGAAACACCGCCTGCTGATTGTTATTGTTTCTTTTCTGCTCCTGGTCGGTTCCATCATGGCTTTTGCAGAATTTGGAAAGGGCACCGAATTTTTCCCCCAGACCGAACCCAAGCGTGCTTACGTGAATATCAAGGCGCCTGAGGGGACCAACCTGGACGCATCCGACAGGCTGGTCTCCGGGATTGAGAAGATCGTATCGCAGTACAAAGACATCCGCTTCGTCATTTCCAACATCGGTGCCGTGGGTGGAGACCCCTTTTCACAAGGTGGAACGGGAACGCACATCAGCCGTGTGGCCCTGGACTTCAAGGATTTTCATGACCGCTCCCGCCCTTCTTCCGAAATCGTCAAAGAAATACGGCGGAAGATACTCGACACGATAAAGGGAGCTGAGGTTCAGGTGGAGAAGGAAGAGGAAGGGCCACCCACGGGTCCACCGGTCAACATCGAAATCTCGGGCAAAGACATCCTGACCCTGGGGGCCCTGGCTGCGCAGGTACGCGAAAAGATCGCGGACATCCCGGGTCTGGTGGATCTCAAGGACAATTTTGTCAAAGGCAAACCCGAGATCAGGGTGCGGGTGAACAAGGAAAAGGCCGCCTTGCTGGGGCTGGACACCTACACCATCGCCTACACCGTCAAGGCGGCAATCAACGGGGTCAAGGTGGGTGTTTTCAGGGAAGGCAAGGAAGAATACGATATCATCGCCCGGCTGCCCGACCGGGACAGGCATTCCGTGGAAAGCCTCAGACGCATTACGGTCTCCGGTCCAAACGGAGAGCCGATTCCCCTGACCAGCCTGGCTGAGGTCTCCGTGGCCAGCGGGTTGGGTGCCATCATGCGCTTGGACCAGAAGAGAGTCGTTACGGTCTCGGGGAACGTCTCCGGACGGCTCGCCAATGATGTGATTCGCGACATAGGGTCACGTCTGAAGAACGATTTTGAGTGGCCCCGCGGATATTCCTACAGTTTCACAGGAGAGCAAAAAGAACAGGACAGCGCCAAAGCCTTTCTGGGCAAGGCGTTTTTGGCCACCCTTTTCATCATTTTCATCATCCTCATTACCCAGTTCAATTCCTTTGTGACGCCGTTCATTATCCTCACTTCGGTCCTGCTTTCCCTGATCGGCGTTTTCTTCGGCCTCCTTGTCACCGGAACCGCCTTCGGCATCATCATGACCGGCATCGGGGTCATCAGCCTTGCCGGCGTGGTGGTCAACAATGCCATCGTCCTGATCGATTATTACGAGCAGCTCATGGCGAGAGGACTCTCTTCCCTGGAGGCCTTGAAACAGGCGGGTCTGGTACGGTTTCGTCCGGTCATGCTGACAGCCATCACCACCATTCTGGGGTTGATCCCCATGGCGACGGGCATCAGTTTTGATTTCCGGCACCTGGTTTGGGACATCGGCGGTGAATCCTCTCAGTGGTGGGGCCCCATGGCAGTGGCGGTCATTTTCGGCCTTGCCGTCGCCACCCTGCTCACCCTCATCGTCGTCCCGGTCCTCTGCTCTCTGGCCAGGAGTTTCAAAGGGTGGCGGGAAAGCGGCCGGGCAGAAGGCTGAACCTCCTTTGATCATTTGAAGGCCTGATTCACCATCTCGCTACGAAGATCGGTGAGAAACCCGGGCTGGACACCCTTGAAAACCCACCGAAAATGCTTAAAATATTTCACACCGTTTACGTTTCTTCTTTTCCGGTTGACTGGCCCGGGCTTCACGAATTCTTATGACTTCCTAAAAAGCTGGTTTATGCCGCAACCGGCAGCCTGTTAGGAACGAAGTGGAGGAGAACCTGACACTCTTTTTCAGACACTTTCTAAGCGCTCCGGAGGAGATGGACGGCTATTTGGGGTTTAAGGGCAGCTATTAAAGAGCCCAGGACTTCCGGAGGCGTAAACCCCAAATAGCCGTCCATGTAGGAGTGAGTTGCCAAGTGCACTATGAGAAAGCATCTGAAAAAGACCCTCAGGTTCTCCTCCTGAGCTCCGGTGAATCAAACAACTTCGTTCAATTTTGGTGAAGCCGGGAGTCCCCGGCAGAAGGACCATATTGATTTATGCAGTTTGACTTGAAGGGTATTGATTGATGGATCTGTATTTTTTTGCGGTGATTCTGCTGGCCGGATTTGCCGCCGTTGATCTGATGGTCGGCGTGAGCAATGACGCCGTGAATTTCCTGAATTCCGCGATCGGTTCCAAAGTGGCGCCCCGTTACGTCATCATGATCATTGCCAGCCTGGGCATACTCGCCGGGGTGACATTCTCCAGCGGCATGATGGAAGTGGCAAGAAAGGGGATCTTCCATCCCCAGTTCTTCCTTATGCCCGAATTGATTACCATCTTCCTGGCAGTCATGTTTGCCGACGTACTCCTTCTGGATCTCTTCAACACCTTCGGCCTGCCCACGTCGACCACGGTCTCCATTGTTTTCGAACTCCTGGGGGCTGCAGTGGCGGTTTCTCTTTTCAAGATCCATCAGGCCGGGGAGAATTATGCCACGCTTGTACAGTATATCAACACGGGCAAGGCCCTGGCCATCATTACGGGCATCCTTCTCTCCGTGGTCGTGGCCTTTGTTTCCGGTGTCATTTTTCAGTTCATGACCCGGCTCCTCTTCACATTCGACTTTTCCTCAAAACTCCGTCGATATGGCGGGATCTGGGGGGGGGCTGCCCTTTCCCTGATCACCTATTTCATTCTCATCAAGGGGGCCAAGGGGGCCTCTTTTATTACGCCTGAGACCGTCTCCTGGATAAATAC
Organism: Desulfatiglandaceae bacterium; assembly: GCA_049282265.1. GTDB lineage: Bacteria > Desulfobacterota > DSM-4660 > Desulfatiglandales > Desulfatiglandaceae > CAYUCJ01. The sequence continues at coordinate 37,785 of JBAPTR010000162.1, forward strand.
GCATGCACTTGTCATCCTCTCATGCAGCTTTCTATTCTTTGGCGCTGTCTTTCAGTTCCTCGCGTTCTTCACACGCATCAATATCCTCAAACCCATCGTTCTCGCCGGCACCTTTGCCCTCGCCATGGCCTTTGCAGCAAATGATCTTGTCAATTTCATCGGCGTTCCCCTGGCAGGCATAGAGGCCTTCCAAATCGCTTCAGCCTCGGGAAATCCTTTGACCGTCGCCATGGAAGCCCTCCAGAATCCCATACAAACCAATACATTGCTGCTCCTCCTTGCCGGCGGCATCATGGTGGGAACTCTCTGGATTTCCAGAAAAGCAAGAACGGTGACAAAAACGGAGGTCAGCCTTGGCCGTCAGGATGAAGGATTCGAACGGTTTGGATCATTCGTCATATCCAGGATCATCGTCAGGATGGTTTATACCTTTTTCGAGTTTTTCGGGAAACTGACACCTGCTTCCCTGAAAAAGGGACTCGCCGCCCGGCTGGATCCGGAAGTCTACCGTCCCGCTCCTGCCGTGGATGGAGAAGTGCCGTCCTTTGATCTCCTCAGGGCATCCGTCAATCTCATCCTGGCAAGTACGCTCGTTTCATTCGCCACATCGTTAAAGCTTCCCCTTTCCACAACCTATGTGACGTTCATGGTCGCCATGGGGACCTCCTTTTCGGACCAGGCCTGGGGAAGGGAAAGCGCCGTCTACAGGGTGACCGGTGTCATCACCGTCATAGGTGGGTGGTTTTTTACGGCCCTCGCCGCTTTTACGATCTCCCTCGTTTTCGGGTTTTTTCTGGTGGCATTTGAGCTGCCCGCCATCCTGGTCCTGATGGCTTTTTTGTTTTGGGTCATCTACTCCACCTATCGCTTTCACCGGAAGAAAGTTAAAGAAGAAAAGGAGCTAGAGGCGATCAGCCTCAAAGAGGTGGTCGACGTCGATTCGGCTATACGATCCAATTTTGAGCAAACCGGCCGTTTTCTAAAGAATATCAGCGATAACCTCGGAGTCTGTTTTGAGGCAGCCTTTTCAGAAGATCACCAGAGAATTCGCAGTACCAGAAGTGAGTCCGGCAGGATCCAGAAATGGGCGAATACGCTTGTGGCGAATCTGTTTAACACCCTTTCACTCATTCAGGGGGAAAACGTCAATGCCGCTCAAAACTATCTGCCCACCATAAGATCCCTCCAGGAGATTGCAGAAAGTCACCGGGACGTTATCCTGCGCACCCATGCGCATTTCGAAAACTATCATACCGGTTTTCTGACAGATCAGAAGGAAGAACTGGGTCATGTGAAGGCCTATATGACCCGCCTTTTGTGGAATACGTCCATCATGCTGTTGCGAAGGAAAAAGGTAGATTATGATTACATTGCCAATCAATGCCGGAGATTGAAAGACCTTGTTTCCGAATGCGAGAAGAAAGAAATCCGGCGAATACAGAATGCTGAATCAAAGACACGCCTCAGTATGCTTTATTACGGCTTTCTGGAAGACTGCGTTAAGATATCCGAGGAAACCAAGAATCTGCTCGAGATATTCAGAGAATCTTTCGGGCAGAAAAACGTTGGCTCATAACAGGAGGCCGCCATGCGTATTCCCTTTGTTTCAAAACCCATGACTTCATACTTTGATGATCTGCTCGAACATGCCGAAAAGGTCAAGGAGTGCGGCTGGGCCTTTCAGCAGGCCATTGAATGTTTTGCATCCGCGCAATGTCAGGAGTTCGAAGAGTACAGAAGAGAAGTGACCAACCTGGAGAGTGAGGCCGATGCCATCAAGCGCAGGATACGCGGTCATCTGCCTCACGGCACCAAGATGCCCGTTTCCCGCTTTGAGTTCTTCATGTATATCCGGGAACAGGACAAGGTGCTTGACTCGGTCCAGGATTCGCTGAACTGGATATCTTACCGGACTATCCCTGCCATCTCCGAGGCTATGGAAAAGCACCTCTTCCTGCTAGTGGATGCCGTCCTCGAACCGATGGAAGACTTGAGCAGGATGGTGACGGAGGCAAAAAGATACTTTGAAAACTACTCGGAAAAGCAGCGAAAGATTGTAAAATCCATCATCCACAATCTTCGGAAGAGAGAACATGAAGCCGACCAGATGGAAGATGAATTCAAGATCCAGGTTTTTGCCACCGAGAAAGACCCGGTGGGCCTGTTTCATCTCGTCAGGCTGGCTGAAACCATCGGCTCCATAGCCGATCATGCCGAAAATGCCGGCGATATGATGCGGGCCATGATTGCGAAGAAGAAAGGGATGCCTTCCTAAAACCGAGTCCGAAACGCGTTTTTAGGACAATCCCGCCGACGGCGGGAATGATGCCTTGATGGTGGATCAGGGCCCCGCGTGGCCCAGGATTCCCGCAAGGCTCCAAATCGGCTTAGATCGCGGCCAGTTTAAGAACCGTGATCTCAGATGGCACACCCACGCGGACGGGCGGGCCCCAGTAACCGGTACCTCGGCTCACATAGATCCGTGTCTTTCTGAATTGGTGCAGACCCGCCACGAAAGGCTGAATGAGTCCAATAAAAAAATTCCACGGGAAAAACTGCCCACCATGCGTATGGCCGGAAATCTGAAAGTCAAAACCGGCTCTGGCAGCTCCTGAAATGCTTTTGGGCTGGTGGGCCAGGAGAATTTTCATATCCACCGGCGGCGCCCCCGCTGCAGCCTTCCCTGGATCCGAGCGGTGGCTGGGCATGAAACTGCCTCCGCGGTAATCGGTCACCCCGCCCACAAGAAGGCGCCCACGACCGCGCGAAATAACGCGGTGTTCGTTCAGGAGGACCGTAAAACCTAGTGTCTGTATTTTCTTCACCCATGGAACGACACCGGAATAATACTCATGGTTGCCGGTGACGAAAAAGTTCCCCAGTTCGGATTTCACATCCGCCAGGGGGGCCACATCACGGGCCAATTGGGGGACTGTTCCGTCCACCAGATCCCCGGTCAGGGCCACGATATCCGCTCCAAGCCCATTAACCACCCGGACGACCTCCTCCACAAAAGGACGGCGGATGGTGGGACTTACGTGGATATCGGTGATTTGAACGATCTTAAAACCATCGAGATCAGCAGGAAGGTTGGCCACGGGAATGGTAATTCTTTTGACCCCCGGGATCTTTTTTGCCTGCGCCACGCCGTAGACGGTCAATACGCCTGCGGCGGCCATCATGCCATAATTGGCACCATTGATTAGAAAGCCCCTTCGCAACGGATTTTCAGGAACAGCCGCAAGACTCTTCTTCGGCCGGCGACCCCTGAAACCGATCCTCACTATTCTGAAAAAAAGGGCAGGTAATATGAAGATGTCCCGGACTATCTGGAATGTGAAAATGAAACTCAGAAAACCAAGTCCCAGATATCCCGACCAGACAAGCACATCGATAGCGGCGTTTTCAATTCCGGCCCTTCGAAGCAAGAGCGTCACGGGGATGGTAAAGAAGATCGCCACAATGCTCGCACCTATGGCAATTTTCCAGCTGCGACAGAGGGCGGTTTTACCGAAAAGCCGGCTAGTGAGATAGGTGGCTACTCCACCGGCAAACACAAAAAATATGGCAAGAAAAAGAAATGTTTTCAATGTCTACGCCAGGTCAGGTGCCTCTCCCATCCCTGGATTACGTCTCACAGGGTGCCCGAGAGCAGGGCGATGCTCGCAGCGGTCCCATCCGTTCACAATACCGTCCTTCTAAACACGGAAGCAGGTTGCTCTCTTACCACAAATTCTCCAGAATTCAAAGAACTTTGCGCCATATCACTTTTTTTGGACAAGGCCCATTTCTTTCATCAAATTAATATGGTAAGGGAATAGATCCTGGAAGCCTTGAAAACATATGGGGTGGCGTAGAGAAGATTTGGAGGCTACATGAAAGAGAAAAAGACCATCGCCGTTGTGGGAACCTTTGATTCCAAGGGTGACGAGCACTTGTTTTTAAAGAAACAGATCGAGGCGCGCGGTTGCAGGGCCCTGACCATCAACATAGGGACAGCAAGGCCCTCCCCTTTTCCCCCTGACCATGATCTCTTCTCTGATGTCGTTCTCGGGAAGGATCTTGCGAACAAGGGTCGTGATGAGATGATCCAGGCTGTTATTTCGGCGGCCAGGGAACTGATCCGGGAAATCTATGGACGGGGCGAGATCCACGGGATCATCTCAGCAGGCGGCGGCACGGGCACCCACCTGGGCACGCGCATCATGCAGGCTCTTCCCATGGGCATCCCCAAGGTGATGGTCTCCACGGTGGCCTCCCGGGACATGTCGAAGACCGTGGGCACCAAAGACATCACCATGATGCACAGCGTAACGGACATCATGGGGATCAACAGCCTGACCGGCGCCGTCCTGGACAAGGCCGCGGCCGCGGTCTCCGCCATGGCCGGGAGCAACTGGAAGAGCGGGGAGCCGAAAAAGCGCATTGCGCTGACCATGTTCGGGTTCATCACCAGGGCCGCCGAGCAAATCAGAGAGCACCTTGAGGCCCTTGGTTATGAGGTCATTCCCTTTCACGCCAACGGCACCGGGGGAAATGCCATGGAAGAACTGGCCAGGGAAGGCAGCTTTGACGGAATACTGGATCTCGCCACCCACGAACTGGCCGACGAGCTAAAGGGTGGCTACTGCAAGGGGATCGGGCCGTTGCGCCTCGAGCCTATCAACGGCAGGACCGTCCCCCGGTTGGTGGTGCCGGGCGGCCTCGACTGCGCTGTCCTGGAGTTCACCCGGCAAAACGTCCCCCCGGAGTTCAAGGATCGGAAGGTCTTTTTCTATGATTTCCGTTCGGCCATCCGCCTCAACCTGAAAGAAACGTTCAACCTGGCGGAACAGGTTGCCGGAAAGCTGAACCGGGGCCCCTCCACCGTCAGGTTGCTCATCCCCCTGGGCGGCTGGTCAGAGGCCGATCGAGAGGGGGGGCCGCTTTATGACCCTGATATGCGCGATGCCTTCATAGAAAAATTGAAAGAGAATCTGGCCCCCCAAATCCGTGTCCTGGAAGTGGACAGTCACATCAATGATCCGGCCTTTACCCAACTGGCATCATCGACGATGCATGAGATGCTCAATAAAAAAGATGGCTGACGGAACGGATTATTTCCAGTGGTCAAAGATCCGGGACATGATGTCCCGCAACCCGTCCCCGGGCTTCTCCTGGGCAATCTTCAGGAGGATATCCACGAAGGCCTGGGCCGGCAGACTGAGGTTCTGGTTTTCCAGGTACGCGATACTCACATCCAGATAAATGCTCGGCCCTTCCAGGGGCAAGGTTGCCAGCCTCTTTTCCTGGAGTTCAATTGAAACGGCTTCCCGAACAAGGAACGAAACGCCCTCCCCCCGGTGGACGAGTTCCTTTATGAATTCGGCGTTGCTCGTCTCCATCAGGATATCGGGGGTACACTGGTTCCCGGCGAAGAGCGCGTTGACCTTTTTTCGTGTCCCCGATCCCAACTCCTTCATGATAATGGGCTCCCGTGCCAGGTCATTGACCGAGATCGCATCCCTTGATGCGAGCGGATGGTCAGGTGCGAGAATCACCACGAGTTCCTCCTGGCTAAAGGGGATAAAGCGCACATCGGGATTCTCTTCGGCCCTGGCGATGACCGCCACCTCGTTTTTCAGATCCACCAGGCTGTGGATCATGTCCGCGGAACTGCCCTCATCCAGGTGTATCTTGATCTGGGGATAGGCCTCGTGGAAATTGGTCACCAGAAAGGGCATGAAGTAACGCGCATAGGTCTTGGTGGTTCCCAGCCGTAAGACACCCCGCTTCAGCTCCCGCATCTCCTCGATGACATTTTCAAGGTCCTTTTCGCATGCAAAGATCCTCTTGGCATAATCGAAGAGCGCCCTGCCCTCCTCGGTCAGGTAGATATTTCTTCCCTTCCTCTTAAAAAGCTTCAGGCTGCATTGCTCTTCAAATCGCTTGATCTGTGCCGTCACGGCCGGCTGGGTAATGTAAAGCCTTTCAGCGGCCGCCGTGCAGCTGAGATGTTTGGCGGTCATATAGAAGACCCTGAGGTGATGGAGATTGATCATTGGTATTGATGGACCGTTCCTATCCCTAAACAAAATTTATAACGTCACTCTATTCATAAACCAGGGTTATGGATACCATAATGAAAATGAAATTGACAGGTCTTTTTATACCGCTCATAATTCATGACATCTGATCTGGCAACCATTTCAGCACCTGTATCCGCGCTTCCTCTCACCTCTCCCGGGCCGAAACGTGCCAGGACGATTTCAAATGCGATTCCGTTAAGTTAGCCTCACGCATGGCCTTATCAACCACCAACACTACAAGGAGGATTGAAGATGGCAGAGGAAAAAGCAGGAAGATTTCCGGATCCGCATGAGTACCAAATTCCACCGGAACTTGAAGGCTGGGAGGAGATGTACCCTTCCCATTACCTTTTTTCGGATCACAGGAAGGACTGGGAAAAGGCCCAATTCTGGTACCTGGACAAAATCCATGCACCCGAACCCGTACCCCCGCTGGACATGATTTTTCAGGAGGCCTGGCAGATCTCACTTTCCCAGTACACGACCAGGGTTTTCTGTATCCCCCCGGCCCAGGGCATAGCCCAGCGGATGGTGGGCTGCTACATGTACATCTGTGCCATCGCCCCGCCACCTGACGAGATTATAGGAGAGAAGGCCCAGCTCTTTGAAAAGCGGGTGTTCTATGTATTCGAGCACTACGATGAGTTGTGGGACAAGTGGCTGACAAAATTCAAGGCCCTCGGGGAGGAAATGAAAGCGGTGAGGGTCCCTGCCGAACTGCCGAAATACGTACCCGAAGATGAGGTCCTGCCCGCGCCCAAAGGCTTTTACGATTCCTACAACGTGATGGAGGCCTTCGATATTGTCGCGAACCAGATGATCAAGGGGTGGCAGTATCATTTTGAGATGCTGAATCTCACCTATCTTGCCTACCTCATGTTCGGGGACGTGACGAGAAAGCTCTTTCCCGGGATCAGTGAGAGCGCCATCGGCAAAATGGTCGCAGGGGCCTACGTCTCCATGTTCCGGCCGGAAGAAGAACTCTGCCGCCTTTCGAGGCTGGCCGTCTCTTCAAGGGGTGTGGCGGATATCCTGAAGAGCGATATCTCCGCGGAACAAAAAATGGCCGAACTCCAAAAAATCCCCGACGGGAAACACTGGCTTGAAGAATATGACAAGGCAAAGGACCCCTGGTTTTATGTCTCCTGCGGCAGCGGCTGGTACCATCACGAAGGGAGCTGGCTCACCCAGCCCGACATTCCCTTCAGCTACATCAAGAGCTACGTGGAACGTCTGGAAAACGGGGAAACCATTGAACGGTCCCTGGATGCCATTGACAAAGAGCGCGACGAAACCGTCAATAAATACAGAGAGCTGATCCGATCGGACGAAGACCGGAAATCCTTTGACGACGCCTACAATACCATCCGAACCATCTATCGGTATGCCGAGGACCATCTCTTCTGGGTGGAGCACTGGTTTCACACCATCTGGTACGCCAAGATAAGAAAATTCGGAAACCTCCTGGTCAAGAACGATATGATTGATCATGTGGATGATATTTTCATGTTCACCCGCTATGAAATCCCCGAAATGCTCACGGAACTCTCCACCGGCTGGGCCCTTGGCGTTGATATCCCCTTAAGGGGGAGCTTCTACAAGGCCAAGGCCGAAAAAAGGAGAAAGATACTCGAGGCTGCAGGAAAATGGAACCCCACCCCGGCCCTCGGTGTCCCTCCGGAAGAGGTGGCGGAACCTTTTACCATTATGCTCTGGGGGGTGACAACCGACCGGGTCAAGGAGTGGCTCGAGGGCATGGGTGAAGTCAAGGCGCTGGGGGATATCTCCGAGATAAAGGGTTTCGCCTCTTCGGCCGGCACCGCGGAAGGTCCTGCAAGGGTGTTGAAGCTCCTCAAGGAGATCGTTGATCTCCAGCCGGGAGAGATCATTGTGTGTCCTTCCACCAACCCCTCCTGGGCCCCTGTCTTTACCAAAATCAAGGGGGCGGTAACCGATATCGGCGGGCTGACCAGCCACGCGGCCATTGTGTGCCGGGAATACGGCGTGCCGTCCGTGACCGGGACCGGTGTGGCGACAGCCTTGATCAAGACCGGGGATATCATCCGCGTGGATGGGGACACGGGCAAGGTGACCATCGTCAAAAGAGCGGGATAGGTAAACGCCTCCTCTCCGGCGGCCTGCGGGGGTGGGTGAGGGATTTTTCATTCCCCACCCACCCCTTGCCGGAACAACCCGACCCCTCCCGGGGAAGGGACCGTCAGGGTGGAAAGGCATTCAAGGAGCAAGGCATGGATTACGTGCTGAATTTCAAAAACGTGGACAGGACCTCTCTGCCAGTGGTAGGGGGCAAAAATGCCAGCCTGGGAGAAATGATCAAGACCGGTATTCGCGTGCCGCCGGGATTCGCCGTCACTACGCAGAGCTACCAGAGTTTCATCACCGCGACGGGCATTCAAGAGGAGATCTTTCACCTCCTCTCCGATCTTGATGTGGATGATATGGAAGCGCTCAACGCCGCCAGTGCCGGCATTCAAAAGCTGTTCCTGAAAACCCCCATGATAGGAGAAATCGCAGCGGCCATCGCCTCCGAATATAGACGTCTCTGTGAAACCTCCAGTCTGAAAAATATCCCCGTTGCGGTTCGATCAAGCGCCACGGCTGAAGACCTTCCAACGGCAAGTTTCGCCGGCCAGCAGGATACCTATCTCTGGATTCAGGGAGAAGACGCGGTGGTTCAAAACGTCCAGAAATGCTGGGCAAGCCTTTTTACGCCGAGGGCCATCAGCTACAGGGTCAAAAATGGCTTTGCCCACGAAAAGGTCCTGATCAGCATTGGCGTACAGAAGATGGTCAACTCCAAGGCCGCAGGAGTCTTGTTTACCCTCAACCCCACAAACGGGGACCCGTCCAAGGTGGTCATCGAAGGAAGCTGGGGTCTTGGGGAAACAGTGGTGTCCGGTTCCGTGAACCCGGACAAGTTTGTGGTGGACAAGGTGGTCATGGAGACGAATGAAAAAACCATCTCCAAAAAGCATATTGAATGCATTTTTGATCCCCGGAAGGGAACAGTGATTGATGCGGATGTGGCTGAAGACAGACAAAGGGTTTGCTGCCTCCAGGATAGAGAGGTACTGGAACTGGTTCAGATTGCCAAGCGCATTGAAGACCATTATCGCCGCCCCATGGATGTCGAGTGGGCCATCGACCAGGACGTGAATTTTCCGGAAAACGTCTTTATTGTCCAGGCGCGTCCGGAGACGGTCTGGAGCCAGCGCAAAAAGGAACCCCTTATCGGGAAGAAGAGCGGGTTCCAGCTGCTCATGGAACAGGCCATGAAACGGATCAAGATTCCAGGATAGGCCTGGGATTTCCCAAAGGGCCGTCGCCTCGGGCTCATGGAGTCCCGGGCAGCAGGATGAAGGTCCCCATTTCCCCGCCATTTCCATGAAATCAGGGGAGAGACTACATCAAAACCAGAATGAGGAGGCTGTATTCTTATGAAAAGCATGAGAGATTTCATCGCCCAGGCAGAGGCGGAAGGAATGTTGAAGCGGATCAAGGCGGAAGTGGACTGGAACCTGGAACTGTCCCACATTGCCAAGCTGAACGAAGAAAAGAAGGGACCCGCGCTCCTGTTTGAAAATGTGAAGCATTACAAGTCGCCCGTGATTACCAGCGTCTGTACCACCACGGAGAGGCTGGCCCTGATCATGGGGGAGCCCAGGGATTCGACACTTGTGGACCTGATGAGGGTATGGGTGGAAAAGCACGACAACGCGATTCCCCCCAGATATGTTGATGAGGCCCCCTGCAAGGAAAATATCATGACGGGAGATGATATTGATCTCTTCAAATTCCCGGCACCCAAATTCTATCCCCTGGACGGGGGTCGGTTTTTTGGCACGGCCCACTTTGTTGTGACCAAGGACCCGGAGTCGGGATGGGTCAATGTAGGAACCTACCGGCTGCAGTTGCTGGACAAAAACCACCTGGGCACCCAGTTCATCAGGGGCAAGCATTCCGACATCATGCTCAAAAAATACCAGGCCATGGGCAAGCCCATGCCGGTGTGTGTGGTGGTGGGATGCGATCCCCTGCTCTTCCTCATGGGGGCGGCACGCCTCTCGGCATTCGAGTCCGAATATGATTTCGCCGGCTCCATCCGTGGCGAACCCATAGAGGTGGTCAAAGCCGAGACCAATGACCTTCCTGTGCCGGCCACCGCCGAGATCGTCGTGGAAGGAGAAGTGGATGCGGACAAGTTCATGGAAGAGGGTCCTTTTGGTGAATACACAGGATATTATTCCGGCGTCGGCACGGACCCGAGAAATTTTATCGATGTCAAGTGCGTGACCTACAGGAACAACCCCATATTCTGGGGCACTACCGTGGGCAGAGCGGTTACGGATACCCACATGACCATGGCCCTTACTTATGGCGCTACCCTGTGGCAGCAGCTTGTGACCATGAAGATTCCGGGGATCAAGGCCGTCTACTGTCCACCCGAAGGATCCGGAAGGTTTCTGGCCATCATCTCCGTGAAGCAGATGTATCCCGGGCATGCCGACCAGGTCCTCACTGCGGCCATTTCAACGGAAATGGGTGCCTATGGGCTCAAGACCGTCATCGTGGTGGATGAAGACATCGACCCCTGGGACATCCCGCGGGTCATGTACGCCCTCAGTTTCCGGTTTCAGCCCAACCGGTCACAGGTCATCAAGCGGGGGAGATCCACGCCGCTGGATCCATCCCTGCCCCTTGATTCCAGGCACATAACAGGGAGACTCCTCCTGGATGCCACGATTCCCTATGACTGGAAGGAAAAGCCCATCCCCATCGTGCTGGATCCGGACCTTGTCAAGAAGATCCAGGGGCGGTGGTCGGAACTGGGGCTTGATTAGGATCGAATAGTATCAGCGAATAACCAAATTCATTCACAACGTGGACGTTGCTCCTACAGCTCATTTCATGATCAATCTCCGTAGGAGCGACCTCATGGTCGCGAACATGGGTTTAGACACGTTCAACACTTGCAGGAGAATAAATCATGCCACAAGACAACATGCTGGAGGGCAAGAAAGTCCTCATTGTGGACGACGAACCGGATGTGCTGGCCACGCTGGAAGAGCTGCTGTCCATGTGTGGAATCACAAGAGCCTCGAATTTCGAGGAGGCCAAAGCTCTCCTGGAGACCCGGGAATTCCACGTGGCGGTTCTGGATATCATGGGAGTCGACGGATACGGGCTCCTGGAAATAGCACGGCAAAGAGGCATCCCTGCCGTGATGCTCACGGCCCATGCCTTTACACCGGACAACCTCGTCAAATCCATCAAGGAGGGAGCCGCCAGCTATATTCCCAAGGAGGAAATCGCAGGGATCGCGGATTTCCTGGTGGATGTGCTCAATGCGAAGGCCGCGAAAAAAGACCCCTGGGAGGCCTGGCAACGGAAGCTGCCCGCCTCCTACTTTGCGAGGAGATGGGGCGCCGCGTGGGACGGTGTTGATAAGGAATTCTGGGAAAAATTTAGAGCGGGTATAAAGGACAGAGGATCTAAGTCCAAAGAATCCGAATAATAAAAGCAAATTGTAGGGAGGGATGATGTGAAACCTATTCGTTATGATCAAGCACAGGTAGAACAATATTTGCAGCGCGGATATTGGGATAAAACGATTCTGCCTGATTACTGGGACAGGAATGCCAGGCTATGGCCCGACAGAGAGGGACTTGTGGACTCCACAGGCAGGAGGCTTACCTGGAAAGAAGCAGCGCTGAAAATAGACAGAATTGCCTTTGCTATAATCAAAGACATGAAACTGAAAAGGGATGAAAGGCTGATGGTTCAGCTGCCCAACTGCGTGGAACAGGTTCTGGTACGCCTTGCCTGCGAAAAGGCAGGCGTCTTGTCTATTCCCGAAATGACGACCTTCCGTTTGACGGAGTTGAAAGACATTGCCGGTCGGACTGATGCCGCGGGTATTGTAATACCGAAAGTGTACCGAAAATTCAACCATTATGATATGGCGAAAGAACTCCAGGCCCATGTGCCAAGCCTCAAACATATTATAATTGCGGACGAGGACGTTCCCGAGGGCTGCATCTCTCTTCAAGAAATCATGAAACGCGCTTATGAGAAGCAATACGATCTCATTGAGCTCAAAGCAAGAAATCTTGATGCGATAGAAGAGATCGGGTTTCTGATTACGACTACGGGGACCACTGGTCTTCCCAAGCTCATTGAACACCGGATTGCGGCCCGTGAGATATGGACAGCAAAATCACACGTGAGAAACTGGCAACTCGGTCCTGACGATTGTGTCCTCGCCATAGCGCCCCTGGCCGGGGCCGCAGGCGGCACACCTGCCTATGTTACCGCCCCGGTAGGCGGAGCCAAGATTGCGTTGGAGTATCAATATCGTGGTGAGGAAACTCTTGAATTCATGATGAAAGAAAAAGTCACGGTCATTGCCGTGGTCCCTACCCAATTGGCAAGGTTACTCGAGTTGCCACTGGTAAAATATGATTTATCATCCCTGCGCATCATAAAAACCGCCGGGGGATATTTGCCGCCGCCTTTGGCCAAAGAAGCCGAAGAACGTTTTGGCTGTCCCATACTCGGCACCTATGGTACGCAGGATACGGGTTCAATATCAGGCGTGCCCATAAATGCCTCCAAGGAACAGCGGTACACAACAGTAGGCAGATTGCACCCTGGAATTGAGATAAAAATTCTGGATGATTCCGGACACCCGGTGAAAAAGGGCGAGGTCGGGACCCTTTGGTTCATAGGTCCCGGAAACTCTATCGGCTACTACAGAGACCTTGAAAAAACAATGACCGAGGCATTTGATAAGGATGGCTTTGCCACTCCGGGTGACCTTGTCACACTATTGGACGATGGTTATCTCAAAATAATGGGGAGGAAAAAAAATATTATCATCCGGGGCGGACAGAATATCTACCCGAGAGAGATAGAGGACTACCTCGTCACCCATCCCGACGTCACAAACGCCGCCGTAGTTCCCATGCCTGATCCGGAAATGGGTGAACGTGCTTGTGCCTTCATTACATTTAAAGAAGGGAAACAATTTACGTTTGAGGAGATGATTGAATTTCTGAAGGGCAAGAAAATCGCCCCGTTTAAATTGCCCGAGAGGTTGGAAGTCTTGGATGCCCTTCCTCTCGTGGGTGAAAGCGGAAAGATAGATAACAAGGCCATGGTTCAAATGATCACTCAAAAGCTCAAGTTGGAAGGGAGCCTATAATTTCATCAGTCTGATGGACCAGGTGATTGTAGCGGAAATCACAGCATAAAATATGAGAAAAGATATCATCATTGCGGTTATGGCAGAGGAAAAGTGGGAAGAAGCGGAGTTCCTGCGCCGGCAAATTGAATCCTTCGGGCAAAGGGCCAGGATTATGGATATAAGTTTGCTGCAAGAACCCCCGGGGACCTGCCATATTGCCCGGGAAGAGGTTATCCGGGCCAGCGGCCGAATGCCTGACGAAGTGGCACTCGTATCGGATAGAGGGAAACGGATGCCCATCATGGTGGAAGGGGCCAGGAAAAAGGCACTCGATCTCTACTCCAAGGGAAATCTTGCGGGCATAATAGGCATAGGTGGAACTACAGGGACCCAAATGGGAACCGATATTATGAAGGTCCTCCCTTTTGGAGTCCCAAAATTGGCTGTTTCGAGCACGGCATCAATTCCGGGACTTGCCACAAGATACATGGGGACAAAGGACATTACCCTCATGCACACGGTAGTGGAATTTACAGGGCTTAATGACTATATGAAAAATGTTCTGGCCAGGGCCGCCGGCGCTATTTGCGGAATGGTGGAAGGCTCTGCCCGTTTTCCCGTTTCCACGTCCAATAAGAGGGAAAGGCCCTTCATTGCCATGACACAATTTGGGCCTTGCGAGGAATGTGCCGTAAACGTCAGGAAGCAGCTTGAACAGAAAGGCTACCAGATTGTGGCTTTTTCGGCCTCAGGTTCCGGCGACAGGGCCATGGAGGAAATGATAGAAAAACAGGATATGTTCCGTGCCGTAATCGATCTTGCCCCGGGTGGAGTGGGTGAAGAGCTGCTTGGTTTTGCAAGGGCGGCAGGTTCCACCCGATTGGAGGCCGCAGGCCAAAAAGGGATACCGCAAATTATCGCCACGAGCGGAGTCAATTTCGGCTCCCCATTCAAGCGAAGGTATAAGCCTGAATATGAATTTCGAAAAAAGTATGACTACGATGCAGCCCGCACCTTCATGAGGTTATCTCATGAAGAACTGACTCTGATCGCTCTCACCATTGCAGATAAGCTCAACAAGGCACAGGGTCCGGTAAAGGTAGTAGTCCCCATTGGTGGCTGGTCGTCGGTTGACAAGAGAGGATCTTCCTTCTACGATGGAGTAGCAGACAGCGTATTCGTTAAGGCCCTTGAAAACCGACTGAGGCCGGATATCGAGATCACGAAAGTTGACGCAGACCTGGAAACTCCTGAATTCGCCGGGGCGGTGGTAAACGCTGTTCTTGATATCTTGAGAAATAAATAGTGGAATTTACAATCACCACCAGCAAGGGACATTATGATCTGGAAGCAGCGGTCAGATCTGTCGGGAAAGATCTGCTTGTGGCTATCTGGGGCGGGGAGCAGCCCCACATCGGCGCGACGGCGGTTGCCCAGCCAAGACCGAGCCTGAAGGATCCCGAGAGGGTCAGCGCAACCGCATCGATATTCTGCCTTCTGGGACACAAGGAAGATGATCTCGCGAAGGCCGTGGCGGAGATCCTGGCGGCCGCTCTGAATACGACTGTGGTGGTAACCGCCGGCATTCACTGGGACAACCTGGATGCTGAAGGGATCAGCAGGGTCCTCCAAAACAGCGAGATTCTGGTTGACCTGATTCTGGAGCAAATCGGAACCCTATCCTCCCGTGACGCCGGATGAGAGGCGGAAAGGCGCTACACGCATGACAAAACGAATCGTTATCGGCATCGCGGGGGCGAGCGGCGTGATTTACGGCGTCCGGATGCTCCGATTGCTCCAGGGCAAGGGTTTTGAAATCCATCTCATCGTATCCGAAGCCGGCGCAAGAAACCTTGAGATTGAAACCGGTTTTGACCTGGATCAGGTGAGGGCCCTGGCCGACCATGTGTACGATAATCGTGATATGGCCGCCTCCCTTGCGAGCGGTTCATTCCTCACGGAGGGAATGGTGGTCATTCCCTGCACAATCAAGACCCTGTCCGGGATCGCCAATTCCTATACGAACAACTTGATGGTAAGGGCCGCTGACGTGACACTGAAAGAGAAACGAAAGCTGGTCCTGGTGGTCCGGGAAACCCCTCTTCACAAAGGACATTTGAGGTTAATGACCATGGCGGCTGATATGGGTGCTCATATCCTGCCACCTGTCCCGTCTTTTTACCATAAACCCGAGACCATTGAAGACATCCTGGATCAGACCATCGGAAAGATTTTCGATTACCTCTCAATAGATCATAATCTGTTCAAAAGGTGGCAGAGTGAAGGGCAGCGATAAAAGGATTACTATTGCGTGTTTGTGATTTTTCGGCTTTGGGGAATCAGGAAAATGCGATACGCTCACATCGTGCTTTGACATTGGACTTTTTGACTGATCTCTTCTGCAGCCTGCCTTGTGCTCCTGATCACCATCTCCATTTTCTCCTCATTTACGCCTGTCTTGAATCCAACAGCCCAGATAGCGGATGGAATCTGATTCCAGCCCCTTATGGGCGCCGCCACGGCCCATACACCTGAAATATACTCCTCATAAATCAGTGGCGTATACCCTTTCCCTTGCCTGCGGTATCTCTTCAAAATATTGTTGTGGATTCGTTGTGCTATTCTCGGTGAAATGGGAAATTTCCATTTCCATGATCATTTTTGTGCCATCGTTCATCTCGCTGAACATCATTTGATTTTTCCATCCTTAAAGATCTACTATCAACAAGGCAAACAGTTACACCAGAATTGATATAACATGTTATTATCCATATCTTTCATCGTTTTTTTGCTTGACACTATTTTTTCTTATGTTATCTTATGAATTATATGGTAGGTTCTTCATCCTGAACAGACCAGATTATTACTCTTTTTCTACGGTCTTTATAAAGCTGACTTCAGCAAAAGCGGGGCGGAATGGATTACAGATGATGGAGACAAAGACACCCAGTAAGCTGGAAAAAATCCTTGCGACAGGACATGTAGCCGTAACATCCGAATGCGGCCCTCCCAGGGGAAGTGATCCCGGAATCATTATCAAGAAGGCCGAATTGATCAAGGACCATGTTGATGCCATTAATGTCACGGATAATCAGACAGCCATGACAAGGCTGTGCAGTCTGGCCTCAGTCGCTCACCTCAAGCTAATAGGCCTTGAGCCGGTCCTCCAGATGGTTGTGAGAGATCGGAATCGGATCGCACTCCAAAGCGATATCCTGGGGGCAGCCTCTTTTGACATTCATAATATGCTCTGTCTGTCCGGAGACCATCAAAAATTCGGCGACTGTCCTGACGCCCAGAATGTATATGACATCGATTCCATGCAGCTCATTCGCATGGCCAGGCACATGCGGGATGAGGGAAAATTTGTGGGAGGAGATGAGATCAACCGACCACCCCGCATGTTCGTGGGTGCTGCGGCCAACCCTTTTGCCGACCCGTTTGAAATCCGCATCCCTCGTCTCGCTAAGAAAATCGCGGCAGGGGCCGAGTTCATTCAAACCCAGTGTATCTATAATGTGGACAAATTTGAATTGTGGATGAAACAAGCGCGGGACCGGGGCCTCCACGAAAAGGTCTACATACTGGCAGGGATAACCCCGATAAGATCAGCCGGCATGGCAAGATACATGAAAAACCGCGTCCCCGGCATGGATGTCCCGGATGAAACCATCAAGAGAATGAGCGGCGTATCTGCAAAGAAACAACCTGAGGAAGGGATTAATATTTGTGTGGAAACCATCCAAAGGCTGAAAGAGGTTGAAGGGGTCAGGGGGTTCCATATCATGGCAATAGAGTGGGAAGAAAAAGTCCCGGAGATCGTGGAAAGAAGCGGGCTTTATCCGAGACCGAAGATAAGCTGAATTGTAATCCTCTAAAATTGTACGCGAATAGCGGTGGCAGGAGATGAAAACCCATGTCCTATTTTGTGGTAAACGAAAACTGTAATGGATGCCTGGCGTGCGTGGAGAACTGTCCCGCAAACGCATTGAGATTTAAAGACACAGACGAAAACCGTACCATTTTGCATAATATGGCCAAATGCGTCAGGTGTGCCAATTGCTGGCGAGTCTGTCCTCAGCAGGCCATTGAATTCCAGCACTTTCTGGAAAACGAGTGGGACGAAGTCAAGTCCCTGGACCTGGTCCATTGCAGGGTTTGCGGTGAGCCCATTTACACCACAGACCTTGAAAAGACCTTGACCGGGAAAACAGGCAGTGAGATTGATGCCCTTTGCCCAAAACACAGGGAATTGGATTTCGCTGCCAGGCAGGCACTGGTCCCTTTCAGGAGGGCCGCATGAAGAGAGGTAAAAGATGATCGTAGCTGATCTGAAACCTGTGGGTGAGATAGCCGAATCAATATCGCCATTTCAAAAAGTCTCCATAGTGGCCTGTGGAGGGTGTGTGTCCGTATGCCTCACCGGTGGCGCCAGTAGCGCCGATACCCTGGCAAGGGAACTCTCTCATCCCAGACATTACAAAGAGCGCCCGCCGATCCTCGCTACCACAACCATCCAGAGACAGTGTGAAAAAGATTTCGTTACGGCTTACCTCAACCTCCCCCGTGACACAGACGCCATTCTGTCAATGGCATGCGGTGCAGGAGTCCAGACCCTGGCTGAGATTTTCGGCAAGGTCCCTATTCTCCCGGCCCTCAATACCAGCTTCCTTGGATCGTTGGACGAGCCGGGGGTGTGGCGCGAAAAATGCCAGGGGTGTGGAAGCTGTGTGCTGGCCTTTACCGGGGGTATATGCCCTGTTACCCGATGTGCCAAGCACCTCCTCAATGGTCCCTGCGGCGGTTCAAGTAACGGCAAGTGCGAAATAAGCAAAGACGTCGATTGTGCCTGGCAGTTGATCATAGACCGGCTCAAGGCACTCGGCAGACTCAATGACTATGAAAAAATCTTTCCCATCAAGGACTGGTCATCAGACCGGGGGGGAGGCCCCCGGTCAATGCAGTTCTCCAGTAAAAAAACCTGATGGGTGGAGCATTTATAAAATCGGGGTAGCGCCAAAGTCTAAACCGGGAAATAAACAAGAAGGAAAGCCTGTTAGATTGTTCTTTGACATTCGACTTTTTGACTGATCTCTTCAGCTGCATGCTTTGTGTTCCTGATCAGCGTCTCCATTCCCTCTTCATTCTGGCCTGTCTTGAACCCAACGACCCAGATGGCTGATGGGACCTGCTTCCAGCCCCTTATGGGCGAAGCTACTGCCCATACGCCTGAAAGATACTCCTCGTAATCAGTGGCGTATCCCATCTGCCTTGCCTGCTTGATCTCTTCAATATAACGCTGTGGATCCGTTATGCTATTCTCGGTAAACTGGGGAATTTCATTTTCCATGATCATTTCTCTGCATCGTTCCTCCTCCATTGACGCCAGTATTACCTTGCCGGCAGCCCCTGCAAAGAGTGGGATTCTCGATCCTTTCGGTGATGTGATATTGAGATCATGCCTTGAATCCACCACATCCAGGATCGTGATACGCCTTCCATTGAGCACGCCAATGTAAGTCGTTTCCCCGGTCTTCTCATTGAGTTCTTCCAGAATAGGCCTCGCCAGATCCTTGAGATCAATCTGGGAATAGGCCCGCCTGCCCAGTTCAAAGAGGGTCAATCCAAGGGTGAATTTTCTTGTTCTGGGGTCACGCAAAATGGCCCCCAGTTCTTCCAATGCGGAAGCTACACCGTGGACTGTGCCTTTGCTCATCTCCAGTGCATTTGCCAGATCGCTGAGCCCTAATCCGTCGATTGACTTCGAGATGAGTTGCAAGATCTCAAAAGCCTTTCCTACCGCAGGAGCCTGATATTTTCGCGCCATTGTTCACCTCGCTGAACGTCTTACGTTTTTAAACCTTTAAGAAAATCCTGTCAACCAGGAAAATGGTCGTACCAAGAAATGATATAGCACCTTATAATTCAACGTTTCCATCACTTTTTTGACAATATTTTCTTTTCTGCTATTGTGTGAATTATCTTATGAGTTCGTCATTCCGAACAAAGCAGATTATTGCTCTTTTTGGAGCCAACGGGATTGCAGATGAGTGAGACAAAGACACCCAGTAAGCTGGAAAAACCTTGCGGCAGGCCATTTAGCGGTGACATCCGAATGCCACCCTCCCAAGGGAAGTGATCCCGGAGTCATTATCAAGAAGGCCAGATTTATCAAGGATCATGCTGACGCTATTGATGTCACGGACAACCAGACGGCAGTGACCAGGTTGTGCAGTCTGGCCTCGGGAATCCACCTCAATGCATTGGGCCTTGATCCAGTCTTCCAATTGGTGTTGACGGCCGACATCCGTTGGGATAGTCTAAGTTTGAAAAGCTTACATCTTGCTGTGTCATGAACATTTCAATTCGGGAAAATACTTTATCCCATAGAGGTCCGTACAAGTGGAGCAAAAAGCTGTACTCATTATAGGCGGAGGCATAGCGGGCATTCAGGCCTCAATAGACTTAGCGGACATGGGCATTAAGGTCTATCTGGTGGAGAAGAAGCCAAGCATTGGTGGGCGCATGGCGCAGTTGGACAAGACCTTTCCCACAAATGACTGTTCAATGTGTATCCTGGCCCCAAAGATGATTGAGTGCAAAAACCATGAAAACATTCAACTTCTGACCTATTCAATGCTGGATGAGATTAGTGGTGAGGTGGGTCGATTCAAGGCCAAGGTTATAAAAAAGGCCCGTTTTGTAGAGGAAGACAAATGCGTGGGATGCGGCGAATGTGCTGAAAAATGTCCGACAAAGGTGCTTGATGATTTCAATGCCGGGCTGGGCAAGAGAAAAGCGATTTACAAATATTTTCCCCAGGCGGTTCCTTCCACCTACGTCATAGATCCTGCTTATTGTCGGACTTTGAACGGGAAAAAGTGCGGCGTCTGTGAGAAAATATGCAAGGCAAGGGCTGTCAATTACAAGCAGAAAGATCAGGCTCTGATCCTTGATATAGGTGCGGTTATTCTGGCGACCGGCTTTGATCTGTACGATGTGGCCCCACTGAAGGAGTATGGTTGGGGTAGGATAGACAATGTCATTACCGCAATGCAGTTTGAGAGGATGATATGCGCATCCGGTCCGAGCGGTGGACATTTGAAACGCCCATCCGATGAAAAGGAGCCCTCAAGACTCGCCTTTATTCAGTGCGTAGGATCAAGAGATATCCGGCACAAGAGATATTGTTCGGCGGTCTGTTGCATGCATGCCACAAAAGAGGCCATACTGGCCCATGAGCATTACCCTGATTTGACATCAACCATATTCTATATGGATATGAGGGCCGTGGGAAAGGGCTTCCAGGATTATGTTCACCGGGCAAGGGACCAGTATGATGTTGAATATGTGCGCGCAAGGCCGGGGAGGGTTACCGAAAATGAGGAAAATCAAAACCCTATTATCCATTATGAGGACACGGTAAGGAGGGAGCTTAACGCAAGGGAGTTTGATATGGTCATCCTGTCTCAGGCCCTCATACCGACTGAAAGCAATGTTTCAATTGCCAAAAAGCTGGGCATAGACTTGGATGAATTTGGGTTTATTTCAACGCCGGAAAAACTGGCTGATCCGTTCGGCACCACGAGAGACGGTATCTTCGGATGCGGTTTTTGTCAGTCTCCAATGGATGTTCCGGATTCAGTTGTAAGGGCGTCGGCAGCGGCCTCAAAGGCGGCTGAAGTACTTTCACTAGGTGTATAAGGAAAGATGTCAGCATGGCACTAAGGATAGGCATTTTTGTATGCCACTGCGGTACAAATATAGGTGGGATCGTTAATGTCCCCGAGGTTGTTGAGTATGCTCGGAAGTTGCCGAACGTAGTATGTGCCGAGGGAAACCTATACACATGCTCAGAAGACGGTTTATCCGGGATTCGATACAAGATAAAGGAATATGACCTTAATAGGGTAGTGGTGGCCTCCTGCACGCCTCGGACACATGAGATGCTTTTTCGAAAGAATTGCGAACAGGCTGGCCTCAATAAGTACCTGTTTGAATTTGTCAATCTGAGGGAGCAATGCTCCTGGGTCCATATGGAAGATCATGATGGCGCAACAGAAAAGGCAAAGGATCTGGTTCGCATGGGAGCCTGCAAGGTCAGTTTGTTGAACCCCTTGGAGGACATCGCCTCAGAAGTAATAGGGGCATGTATGGTGATTGGAGGGGGCATCTCCGGCCTTTCCGCCTGCCTGACGCTGGCCAACCAGGGCTATCAGGTTGAATTGGTCGAGAAAAAAGATATACTGGGTGGGCTGTTAAGAGATATAAACAGGGTTTTTCACACCAATGAGCCCTCTTCAGACCTCTTGGATCCTTTGATCAATTCTGTGCTAACGCATGATAATGTCACGGCCCACCTAAAGACGGAACTGCTTGGTGTTAAAGGGTTTATTGGCAACTTCACGGCCACGTTAAAGAAAGGCCTTCGGACGCAAGAATTGAAAATAGGCACGATTATCGTCTCCACCGGCGCGAGCGAACTCAAGCCGGAGGGAAGCTTTGGGTATGGACAGTTTGATAATGTAATGACACAACTGGATTTCGAAAAGAGATACAAATCCGATTACAAGGACCTGAACCGGATCGTGATGATAAACTGCGTGGGTGCCAGGGTGGATGAAAGGACCTATTGTGGCAGATTCTGCTGCATCACCGCTATAAAGAATGCCATTTTAGCGAAAGAGGCCAATCCCGGAGCAGAGGTGAGCATATTGCATCGAGACATTATGGCCTGTGGATCGGTCTTCGAGGACTACTACCGGGGGGCCTTGAAGGTGGGGATCAGGTTCATCCGGTATAATGCCGATCGGCCTCCAGTGATCTTGGGTAATGGTAATGTGGTTGAGAGGGTCAAAGTCTACAATGAGCTGGTTGGAAGAGATATTGAATTGGATGTGGATGCTGTTCTGTTGACAACGCCGCTTGTGCCGGGGGAGGATACACGGCAACTTTCCAGGATAATGAAAATACCGGTTGGAAATGACGGGTTTTTCCTGGAGGCACATCAAAAACTCAGGCCGGTTGAGTTCCCTTCGGACGGTATCTTTATTGCCGGATGCGCGCGTTATCCCACAGAAATATCAGAATGCATTGCCCAGGGGTATGCGGCAGCAGCCAAGGCGGCGGTCCCCATGGCCCAAGGCCGGGTTATCAGCGATGCATTTACTTCGGAGATTGACCCACTGAGGTGCTCTGCCTGCGGGAGATGTATAGAAATCTGTCCTTTCGGGGCTATTGACTGGACTGATTGGGAAGACCCATCCGGAACAATAAGGACAGTGGCCTTGGTAAACCCCACGGAGTGTAAGGGATGTGGGCTATGTGTGGCCTCCTGCCTCAGCGGTGCTATGGACCTAAAAGGATTCAGTGATGAACAGATCCTGGCAATGGTCAGTTCCATGGTGGAAATAACAAGCCAGGTTGCTTAACCCTGGCTCTCAAATACCTTGAGTGTCACATATCCTTGAAGACAAGGAAGATACAACTTGAAAAGGGAAGACATCGATCCCATAGAAAATGAGCAGGCGGGCGAGATCAAAACAAGGATCACGACCCTCATAGAGAAAAATAACCTGTATTTCTGTTTGGAGTGCGGGAAGTGCTCGGCTGTTTGTCCCATGCTGGAATTCTACGGGAGTTATGTCTATGATCGTTCCCCCAGGGCGGTGGTGGAGCGCCTGTCGTTTGACCCCGAAGGGTTCGACGATGAGGCTTTGTGGTATTGCCTGGCGTGCCAGGAGTGCACTTTTTTCTGTCCGTCCGGGGTAGACTTTCAGGACTTCACGATAGCATTGAGGGCGCTCTTGCTGAGGCATGGATTCAAGAAGTATGCGCTTTTTTGTCCCGTTTGCGGCACTTATATTATGCCGAAAAAGGAGTTTGAAAATTTCCAAAAAACCATGAATGACGAAAAAATCGGTGAGCTTCTATCTGTATGTCCTCGGTGTAAAACCACCGGTTATGTTGAGATATTGCATCGGGTTGCCCCCATACAGAAAAGGCCAAAAAGGTAAACCCCCCAAATATTTATTTTCATGGAAAGGAGCGTATCATGGCAATAGAAAATGAAAGATTGTCATCGGCAGAAACCCTGCGTAAGACCAGGACCTATGGCAAGGTCAGGTGTCACAATCCCAGCTGCATGGAACGGATCGAGCCGCCTGCCGGGGCGGATCATGTCAAATGTCCCACCTGTGGTATGGAGTATCGTATTTTCTGGGTCAACCCCAATCTTCCAAGGATACGGGGTCCGGTTTGGGACGTGAACCGGAAGATAGCCCAAGAGGCTCTTGCCGGGGAAAAAACAACAACATCGAAAAAAGCGACAAAGAAGGGAGGGAAGTAAGATGGCTCTGGATCGAAAGATTGCTTACATTGATCTCACCACCGGTGAAATTGAGACCAAGCCTATCCCGCTCGAGTTGAGGAAGAAATTTCTGGGCGGAAGGGGCCTTGATGCCTATCTATTGTATAACAATACGAAAAAGGGATGTGATCCGCTTGGCCCTGGGAATACCCTGATGGTAAGTGGTGGGATATTGTCCGCCACCTGCGCCTCAGCCACTGCCAGAACACACATCATGGCGAAATCTCCCCTTACAGGCCTGCTTGGCAGCGCAAACATGGGAGGATTCTTTGCGCCGGAACTTGCTTGGGCCGGCTTTCATCATCTCGTCATCAAGGGGAAAGCGGAAAAGCCGGTCTATATCTGGATCCATAACGGGGAGATTGAGATTCGGGACGCCGCTCAACTGTGGGGAAAAACCACCACAGAGACCCAGTGGGCCATTCGAGAAGAACTGGGTGATGAAGACATCAAAAGCGCGGTCATCGGCCCTGCCGGCGAAAACCTGGTAGCCTTTGCAAATGTCATGACCGGCATAAAGAACGCTGCAGGAAGAACCGGCATGGGCTGCGTCATGGGCTCAAAAAACCTGAAAGCCATCGCTGCCAGGGGTACTATGGATGTCAAGATTGCCCATCCTGTTGAGGCCCTTGAATACAACAAGCGCTTCATAAATCAGATCGTCAGCGCAAAGGTAAACCAAACCCAGGGAGCACTCGGAACACCATTCATCTGGGGGGCAACCAACTCCTGGGGCGGGATAAGGTGCAGGAACTTCCAGTACAACCAGCTTGAAAACGCCGACGACATTGAACCTGAGGCAATTGACGACGTATGCAATGAGACAATGGGCCCACACCACATGACCGGCTGTTTTGGCTGCCAGGTCCATTGCCGCGCACAATACAAGATTCCATCCGGTCCCTATGCTGGAAAATATGATGAAGGCCCTGAGTACACCTCACAGGGTGCATTTTGTGGAGAGCCGGAATGCAGGAGCATGGAAACGCTGCTGACCGGTAATCACCTGGTGGATCAGTTTGGCATGGACAACCTTGAAACGGGGAGCATCATCTCATGGGCCATGGAGCTGTATGAGCTTGGTATCCTGAGCAGCAAGGATACCGACGGCCTTGATCTGAGATTCGGCAATGATGAAGCTCTCCTCGAGATGGTAAAGCGAATCTGCTACAGAAAAGGCTGGCTGGGAGATGCCCTTGCCGACGGTGGCATTCCCGCGTCTGAAAAGATAGGAAAGCATTCCTTTGACTATCTGATCCAGGTGAAAGGGATGAACAATCTCCATTCCGATGAAAGAGCCACCCCTGGGCTGGCATTGAACATTGCCACGGCCTCCAGGGGATCCGACCATCTGAGGAGCCGGCCCGCCATAGACCTTTATCACCTGCCCGAGGAAGTGCTCAGGAAGATTTACAGCAACCCTGTACCCTACGACGGCCCCCTGAGTTCTGAACACACTTCCTACGAGGGAAAGCCATGGCAGGTCTTCTGGCAGGAAAACTGTTATATGGCGGTAGATTGCCTTGGGATCTGCAAATATCACACAACGTTCCTGGGAGCCACGCTCCCTAATTTCGAGGACTGGCCCAAGGTGCTCTACTACAACACAGGCATCGAAATGACCCCAAGAGAAATCTGGGATGTCGCTCTAAGATGCAATATCATGGAAAGGCTCTTTAATCTCAGAGAAGGCCTCTCGAGAGAAGACCTCAAGAAAGGCGACATGCTGAATCACCGCTATTTTGATGAGCCTTGCAGGCGTGGAGCCCGGGATGTGATTGGTTTGAAGATAGACAGAAAGAAGTTTAAGAAAATGATCGATGAATTCTATGAGCATCATGGCTGGGATGAGAATGGTATTCCCACGCCAGAGACGTTAAAAAGGCTTGATGTGCATAAAGAGCCTTCACACCTGCTTTAGGTTGTTTTGACCTGCAAAAATAGGTCGAACCCATTTTGGGGAAAACCGAAACCAGATCCTTTGGAACTGGGTTCTCTGCTTGAGAGGAGGAAATCAATGGAGAAAATCTTGATGATAAATTACCAGAAGTGCACCGGCTGCCGTTTGTGTGAGCTCGTGTGCACTGTAATGCATGACGGGGTTTCAAACCCTTCCAGAAGCCGGATAAAGGTAATGAAATGGGAATCGGAGGGGCTGTATATCCCAATGGCCTGCCAGCAGTGTGATGATGCCCCCTGCATGAATGTATGCCCGGTCAAGGCAATCTCGCGTGACGAGGATTTTGGCTTTCTTACAGTAGATTACGACCTGTGCATTGGGTGCCGTTCCTGTGTGGCGGTATGCCCCTTTGGTGCTATGAATTATAACGTGATCGACAAGAAGGTCTTCAAGTGCGACCTTTGCGGTGGAGATCCTCAGTGTGTGCGGTTTTGCGAGGAAAAGGCCGTTGATTATGTTGACGCCGACAGGGTAAGCATATTTAAGAAAAAAGATGCAGCAAAAAGATTGTCTGTTGCACAAAAGGAGACCATGTGTTTGCAGGTGGCCGTATGATCAATACCCCAGGCTTCTTCATGGCCTTTCTTTTGCCCTTATTATAATAGGGGAGCAGTTTGGCCCTTTGAAAGAATCCTTGTGGGATGCCACACCCCTGAGGGGATTCTTCTAAAGGTACACTTCCGTCGCGGCCGGCTTTAAATGCCCTTCCATGGGATCAGCCGGCCGCACTTTTCATAGAGTTGATTGGAAATAGAGGTCGAGAGATAACAGTGGACGCAGATAGAATTGAATTGCTTTCAGTTGGTGTAGACGTGGGAACCTCTACAAGCCACCTGGTTTTTTCAAACCTGGTATTGGAAAGGGATCCGAAATCCCCTACCAAACGTTTTCAAATCAAGGAAAGAAACATCATTTATGAGGGAAAAATAGTAGATACCCCGATGCTGGACAAGAATACAATTGATGTGGAAAGGCTCTCCGGCTTTTTTGAGGAAGAATATAAGCGAGCGGGAATTGACGCCGGAGATATTCAAAGTGGCGCGGTTATTGTAACTGGAGAAATGGCCAAAAAAGACAATGCAAAGCAAATAGTAGAGGCATTGTCAAACGGGGCGGGAAATTTTGTCGCAGCAACAGCAGGGGCAAATTTCGAAAGCCTATTAACAGCAATGGGTTCAGGGGCGGTAGATAGATCAAAGCGATACAACAAGACAATATTGTCCTGCGACATCGGCGGAGGAACATCGAACATCGCCATATCAAAGAATGGACGGGTTCTGTCAACAAGCTGCATATCTGTAGGGGGCAGATTACTTGGTGTAAGTTCTGAAGGAAGGATTTGGAAGATCGATGAACCTGCAACGGAAGTTATGAAAGAGATTGGGTTGCATTACAAAATCGGTGACAAAATCCCGGAAGAGGATATTGGAAGCATAGCAACAAGGTTTGCCGAAATATTGATTGAGGTCATTACCGGTCCGGCCGCTTCCCCTTTGGCCAAGCGGTTAATGATGACTGATGATCCGGATTTTCCAGGCAGAATAGATGAATATATGTTTTCAGGGGGTGTCGCAGAGTTGATATACGGGGGTAATGGCAGTTACAAGGATATGGGAAAGATTTTAGCCGATAAAATAAATTCGTTGATACCGAAATTGACTGCTCCGGTTATAGAGCCTGAAAACAAGATCAGGGCCACCGTTATTGGAGCAGGTGCATATTCATTATCCATTTCCGGCTCATCCGGATTCATGGATAACAAAATTTCATTTCCCATAAGAAATATTCCCGTAATCAGGGTCGATATCGATGATTCGCAATTGAGCCGTGATCACATTATATCTCAGATAAATGTCGCATTTAGAAGATTTGACAAAAACGAAGGCGAAGAAATTGTTGCATTATATTTCAAAAACCCGGCCAGGGCTTATTATCCCGAATTAGAGTTGTTTGCGAAATCTATTGAAGCCGCTCTTCCCAATTCGATTGATAATAGAATACCGATTATATTGATATTTGAAAAAGACATCGCATGCGGGGTGGGGAATGTCATCCGCCGGGAAACCGGATTGAAAACAAATTTCCTGTCATTAGATGAATTGATTTTGAAAGAAGGAGATTGGATCGATATTGGTGAGCCACTGGTTAACGGTCAGGTGTTTCCCGTTACGGTAAAATCTCTTATTTTCAATAGGAACTAGGGCCCCTTTCCGGTTTCCGCCGGGACAGAAGCCCGACGGGCAGGAGATGTCCTGTAAAGCTTCGCCCCTTTTGCTTTTGAAGGTAGCAGCTTATCTTGTTGTGTTAGCCAGGGAACGGAAAAAAATGGCCATTGTGGCCAGCTATTTTGCGGGGGAAAGCTATGGCCTTCTCGGCCCCCAGCTGGCCGCAACCGTGATAGAAGAAAACACCCCCTATGACTGCATTGTTATTGCCGTTACCAGAGAGGATGGAAAGTCCGCTCTCAGACAAGCGCTCGCAGCCTTTTTCGGATCTCAGGTCCCCATAGTCGGGTTTTCTGGTCTGGGCGGACGGCAGGATCTCTTCCGACTTGCCGGAGAACTGAAAGATAAGGGTGCCATCACAATCCTTGCCGGGCCCCAGTCTGATGTGGATTATTTGGGAGAAGTGGACTGGCAGGTCCACGATCATCGCTTCAAGGGGTTTTCAAACGAATTTTCTTTTGCCCTCCACGGCCCTGCCGAACAGATCATCAATTTTCTGGACAATACGGATACAAATGCAGCTGAACAAATACCGGGGCTCATCAAATACGCTGATGATGGAAGCCTGCTTCGCAATCCTGAAAAATCCTGGAAACATCGCTTTCTGAGGAAAGTGAAATGGGACAACGTGTTCAGGGTAGAAAAAGCAGGGCTCAAACCCCTGAAGGTTACCACCGGCCAAGTGCTTCAGCAGATCGGTTGCCCTTATGCGGCTCAGGGAAGATGGATAGAGATTGACTATCCTGTATCGCTCTCTCAGGGACATGACCGTAAAGTCAGGCTCTTCTCAAAAGGGTGCAGTTTCTGTGACGTGGCCGTGGACAAAGGATTCTGCGGGATCATGGACATGGAGACGGTTCTGGCCCAGATCCAATGCCTGCCGCATGGAGATGATAACAGGAAGATCCCTTTTGAGCTTATCAACGAAAATGCCTGTGCGGGGCTCCGGGATTTGCTCTCAGAGACCCGGGAAAAAGGTGTAATGCTCACTCAGGTCAACCTCACGGTGAGGGCCGACTGGTTCATCAAGAGTGAGAATAGATTGAGGCAGGCGTTGAAACTGGCCAAGTCCATGGGCACCACGATTCACCTGGGATCGATGGGATTTGAGTCTTTTGACAACAGCATACTGAGAAATCTGAACAAAGGGGTGAACGTCGACACAAACCTGCAAGCAATTCAGTTGATCCGCCATCTGAAAGAGGACTATCCCGAGCACTGGACATACTCCAGGGCTGACGGCTCTATTCACGGCTTTATTCACCCCACTCCGTGGGACACGGAGCAAACCTGGGCAAGTATTCAAACGACTTTCAGGGAACATGCCCTGCCCCTGGACATCCTCCCCGACCACAGCATTCCCCTCATCATCCATCATGCGTCCGCATTAGGAGATTGGATAAGGCAGATAGAAAAAACAGAGGGCCGGACGTTCAAGAGGCTCGATACAATAATCGAATGGTGGTGATGATTAGCAGCTGATTCATACCCCCTTACGCTCCTGCTCATGTATGGGTTCTTGGGGGCTGACGCTCTCTTTTGTATATTGCTCTTCCGGAAGGTCAAAACGGAGGCTTCCGGATTGAGCGATAATAACAGCTCTCTCTTACTGGCGTCTAATATTCTCCAGTAAAGCACTGCCACAATTGAAGCTGACACCACATATGTTGCGGTAGATTTTTCCTTGACGCCTAATTGGAATTATTTTATAGTCTTTCACAACAAAGCGAGTTCTTATCAATAGAAAACGATTTTTTATCAACTCAACTCATCTCAACCAACTGATGCATCGAAGAAAATTTTAAGAACAATTCTCTGGGGTGGAATGATCATTGGTGCCGGCTCACTGATGGGTGGCTGCAAAGGTGTTACTCGAAATGATCTCCGCATTCGGCAAACCAGCTAAGCAGTGAACAGCTGATGACCATGGAAGATTAGCGGAAAGCGGCTCCCGCCGAAACAGGAGGCTCTATTGGCTTTTTCTCCCCCCCCCTGGCTGAAAGAACGCTGGCCCCTTTGGGTTGCGAAACTCCTCCTTTTCCTCTCCAAGCTGGTCCGAACCAGGGCTTTCGGTCTGGACCAGTTTGATAAGATCCCCAACTTCGCGACGGCCTTCTGGCACGGCGATGAACTGGCCCTTACGCCACGCTTCGGTTATATGGGCCTGACCATCCTCGTCAGCCACTCAAAAGATGGGGACAGCATGACCAGGGCGGCGCAACTGCTCGGTTACCATGTCAAGCGCGGTTCTTCCAGCCGGGGGGGCGCGGCCGGTCTCATCGCCCTGATCAAGGCGGTGCGTGAAGGTCACAGTGTAGTACTGGCGGTTGACGGCCCGCGTGGGCCAAGGGGAGTGTGCAAACCCGGAATCATACGCCTGGTGCAAAAAACCGGTGTCCCTCTTTTCCCTGTCGGGGTGGCGGTTTCCCGAAAATGGACCTTTGAAAAATCCTGGAACAAAGCCTACATCCCTTTGCCGTTCTCCCGGCAGGTTGTTCTGGTGGGTAAACCCCTCGTAATTGTCCCTTCCTCTTCCGAGGAGGAGATGGAAAAAAACTGCCACGCCGTCGAAAAAGCGCTTCGTCAGGTCCATGATGAGGCCCAACAGAAACTCGAAGCCTGGTCATGACCCACTCCTGAGGGGCACGGCAAGAAAATCCTTTTCTCAATGGATTTAATTAGTTAAGCTTTATCAACTCATCAATTCTGATAATATTTTTGCAGACATTGCAGATGCCCCTCCCCTCTTTGACGGCGAGAGCCGATGCCGATGCCCTTGAATGGCTTGCAACCATGGCCTCCCTTGTCCCCAGGAAGGGAGAGCATATGGTCAGGTACTTTGGATATGACAGTAACGTATCCCGGGGTAAGCGGAAAGAATGGGACAGCAATTAACTGATACCCTCCATTCTGGAACCGGATGGCTCATCCAAAGAATACAAAAAAAACTGGGCAAGATTGATTCAAAAGATTTCTCTGACGATTACCTCTATTGCGACCCGGATTACCTCGTTGAGGCTTATGAACAGTGTTAATCCAAGGCCTTAGCCTCATGGCCTTTTAAAACCTGGCCTTTGAATCTCGGGGATTGGTGTGCCCGGATTACGCCCAAATGGCGTCAATTTCAGCAGATTCCTATCTCTCGAAGGACCTCTTTTACTCGCGTCTAATATTCTCCAGTACAGCACTGCCACAATTGAAGCTGACACCACATATGTTGTGGTTGATTTTTCCTTGACACCCAATCGGAATTACTTATAGTCTTTCACGAAACAGCGCGTTTTGATCAACATCAACTCAACGCTGATGTAATTGCTTATTCTGGTTAGAGAAATATTGGCATGGGGAGGTGATGAATGTTCATTACAATCTTAGTCTGGGTTGGAGCGGCACTCCTGATTTTCCAGGCCGCAATCGGCCTGTCCTTTTTGATCTCCTGTATCTGGGAAAAAGAAGAACGTGCGTCCCTTTTTGCAGCAATTCAGTTTCTAGGCATGGTGGCGCTCATCTTTTTTTTCTTTTACCTGAAAGCGATCGATTTTTTCGAGACAACCACTGGTGCTTCTCTGTTGATTGCAGGTTTTGTTGCCGCGGGCGGAGCGGTATTTTTTCTGGTACGAAAGACTGCTCCAAATCCAAAGGCTTTGCAGGGGGCAAGAGGGCTTATTGTGGGGGAAGTCGAACGGTTTGATGAGAGGGCACAGGTGTTTGCGCGGAATCGTTCCATTCCACCCGGTTCGGAGCAATATAGCAGATTTTACAATGACCACCCTGAGCTGGAGGAATATGACAGTGCGAGACGCAAAAGAGGCGGCCCCCTGGGACATCTCGGTTCCATAGACAGCTCTTCCGGTACACCCAATGTTGCCGCTACTCTTGCAGCCCTTTCCATTCCCTTGCACCTCTCCCGTCCTGAGCAGTATCAGCCTCAACAACACCCTCAATTCAAAGACAACAAAGTTGATCTGAGTCCGGAAGAGGCTACACAAAGAGTGAAAGGATACGGGCTCATGCTCGGGGCCGATATGGTCGGCATAGCCGAAATAAACCCCCTATGGGTCTATTCCCATCGGGGAGAAATTTTCAACGAGAACTGGGAAGACTGGGGAACGGAAATCGATTTATCCCACAAGTATGCGGTGGTTATTGCCGAAGAAATGGATTTCAGGATGGTGGGCACGGGCCCGCATACGCCAACTGTTATCGAAAGCATGCGAAACTATGCAAAAGGGGCATTCATCTCCACCCAACTCGCTGCGTTCGTCGCCAACCTCGGCTATTCAGCCACGGCGAATCACCTTCGCCATTATGACACCATGCTGGTGCCTCTTGCAGTGGATGCCGGGTTAGGGGAACTTGGGCGTCTTGGATACCTGGTGACCAAGGCATACGGCCCAAGAATCCGCCTGAGCGCGATAACGACAGACCTTCCTTTGATTCCCGACAAACCCGATGACATCGGCGTTGAGGACTTCTGCAAGATTTGCAAGAAATGCGCAACCTGCTGTCCTTCAAGGTCCATCCCGTTAGGTGAACAAAAGCCGTTTGACGGGACGTTGCGTTGGAAGCTGAATGAAGAAACCTGTTTCGATTATTGGGGCAAGGTCGGTACCGATTGTTGTATCTGCATGCGCGTCTGTCCCTGGGGCCATGCCACCACCTTACCCCACCGCATAATCAAATGGGTTGTCAGCCGCAACAGCATCTCACGTCGCATTTTTTCGGCCATGGATGATGTATTTTATGGCAAAAAACCCCGATCGAAGGACGCCCCGGCATGGGCAAGTTTCGGAAAGAAAAAAGGCGGTGATGAATTAACAACCTGAACCAAAGGGAAAGGAGGGTTCACCCGCCGGCCAGCATAACGGTTATATAAATCTCATCCCCGTCCCGGACCGGCTTTGCCAGTTCTTCCGGATAAGCACTTTCCAGGTTTACATAAATCTCCATATTGTTACGCAGCTTTTCTCTTTTTTCGAACAATACTTCTCTAAAGGCGGGGTATCGGCCCACCAGTTGGTCAAGACATTGGCCGACTGTACTTCCGTCCACTTCAACCTTGCTCAAGCCATCCATATATTGACGATGCGTTTTATGAATATTAATTATGATACTCATACTGAACTCCTTTCATATTCCAGGGACCAATCCCGTATTTATTTTTATTGGTCCAAACAAGGATATCATACACTTGACTACCACAGCAACAAGCATATAATCTAATCGCATTGTTCGTTTCGGATCCATACCTGAACCCACCACGACAATGTGCTGCCACATGTTTGATGACAAGAAAAAACATAAGAGGAAAAAAAGAGATATGCTCTTACCAAAATTCCGTTACCATGAACCTGCCACGCTGGAAGAGACCTGCGAGATGATGGCGGATCTGGGAAACCGGGCCAGGCTCCTTGCCGGTGGAACCGACCTCATCGTCAATATGAAAAAAAAGATCCTTGATCCCGAACACGTGGTGTTCCTGGGAAGGATTGAAGAACTCAAGGGAATCGATTCACACGACGGCACCATCAGAATCGGTGCCCTGATGACTGTGGCCGAGATTGCCGAATCCCCGGACATCAAGACCCCATTGCCCGCCCTTGCCCACGGTGCCTCCGTCCTGGGATCGCCCCTAATCAGGAATCTGGCCACTGTGGCGGGGAACCTGGTATCGGCCAGACCCGCCGCCGACCTCCCCCCTTCACTCATGGCCTACGCGGCCAAAGTTGTTCTCCGAAAAAAGGACCGCAAAAGGCAAGTCCCCTTGAAAGATTTTATCCAGGGTCCGGGCAAAACCGCCATGGAGCCCGAGGAAATCCTCACGCATATTGTGCTCGACAGACCCCCTGCCGGCAGTGGGGCCGCCTACATCAAACTGGGGAAACGCAAGGCTCTCGAAATATCCCTGGTGAACGTGGCCTCTTATCTTTCGCTGGACGAATCCGATGATTCTGTTGCTTCGGCCCGTATCGTCATGGGCGCCGTCGGTCCAACGCCCCTGCGGGCGACGTCCGCCGAGAAACTCCTGATCGGTGAAAACCCCTCCCAGCAGCTCTTTGAACGGGTCGGCGAGGCAGCGGGGCTGGAGAGCCGGCCCATAGACGATTTCAGGGGGTCGGCGGAATACCGCCGTGCCATGGTCAAAGTACTCACTGAAAGGACACTCAGGGCGGCCTATGAGCTGGCCCGGGGTTCATTGTAAGGAGATGAGCATGCAACAAATCATCAAACTCACCGTGAACGACGAGGAATATGAACTGACCGTGGAGCCCAACCGGACACTGCTGGACCTGCTCCGGTACGATCTGTGTCTTACCGGCACAAAAAAGGGCTGTGACGAGGGGGACTGCGGGGCCTGCACGATCATCATGGACGGCAAGGCCGTCAGTTCCTGCCTGGTATTGGCCGTCCGGGCCAATGGAAAAAAGATCCTGACTATTGAAGGTATGGAGACTAAGGATGGACTGCATCCCATTCAGCAGGCCTTTGTTAAAAATGGGGCCATTCAGTGTGGGTTCTGTACCCCGGGCATGATCCTCTCTGCAAAGGCCTTGCTGGACCGGAACTCCCATCCGGACGAACAGGAAATCCGGACGGCTATTTCAGGAAATCTGTGCCGCTGTACCGGGTATCAGAAGATCGTCGAAGCTATTGAAGAGGCAAGCGATGTAAAACCCTGAAAGATATCTCGGCTACACAATCAGTTGATCAAGGAAGAGTCTTTTTAGCGCTAAAGAAAAAAAAGCGTGATACACCCACGGAATATCCTGAAACCGATGAAAACGCTGCAAAGGAGGATCAGTCATGACTGACGGCTTGGATGTCATTATCGTTGATGATGAACCCGCGGTATGCGAGGCCGTTCTGGAGATCGTCAAGTCCTTTTACACCTGGGGGCAGATCTACGCCTTCACGGACTTTGATGAAGCCTCGGCCTTTTGTGTCAACCGGGAAACAGGGGTGGCCATATTTATCCTGGACGTGTTCATGGGGGAAAACACCGGCTTTACTCTCCTGGATGCCGTTTCAGACAAATTTCCCATGGCCCACGAAGACGCCATTATCATGACGGGATACGCCAGTGACGAAGTGGTGAACATGTGCGTCGCGTCTGAAATCAACCATCTGCTGGAAAAACCTGTTCGCCCCTATGCCTTGCAGCTCGCCGTCCGGGCCGTCGTCTCAAAATACATCAAGTTCGCCAAAAAAATAATGGGGGACCCCGGTTTTGCCGAAAACGTGACCCGGTTCTGATCATTTTTTTTAGAAGCTTGTGGGAGTACTGCGAGTTTTGAGGCGGGCGGAAAATGCTCATATGCAAGGCATCAGAAATCCCGAGGAACGAGGCGTACATAGAAGTACGCCGCAGTGATGCGGGATGAGGATAACGTAGCAGATGGGCGTTTTCCGAACGCCTCCTAGGCCTCCGAAAAGGTCTTGGCAAGCTCGTTGTCGATGACATAGATGCACACCTCTTTTGCGCCCTTTTCCGTATACCCGTATCGCTTGATCAGGTTTCGGACCATAAAGGTAATATCCTCCCGAATTCGCTTGTCGTAGGTCCTGAAGCCCTCCTTGTCGTAATCCTTGATGGCTCTCCGGAAGTTCTCGTTCTTGAGGAAAGGTTCCAGCACCTTTTCCTTCAGGTTGTAGACATATCGCTCATAGAGAGACCGGTAGAGGCCGGTCTCTGCAATCGGTTTCCCCTCCACCATGATCTCCTGGGTCAAGGTCCTGGATGTATATTCCTTCTGTATGCCCTTGCGGAAGGTGAGACGTTTTTCGCTGTCTGCATTTGGACCAAGGATGCGCGATTCCATGCCCTCGAAAAATCCATCCGTGATCTCCAGTTTTTCCCCGGTGAATGTGGAGGTGGTTACGGCCCCTGTTTCAAAGTTGAGGGCGAAGAGATAATTCTTAATGTCCCTGTCAATCTGCTCCTCATTGTAGTCATAGAGCGACTCCTTGACTTCCTGCAGGATCTTGTAGTTGTAGAGATGAAGCAGGGAATCCAGGAATCCTTCCGGGATGGATTCGCTGAGGTCGGGACGCACCTTTGTGAAGAACTTGCAGAGGCCTGACATGTTGATCAACCGGCCTTCCCCGGTGGTGTTAGAATAGAACTCGTTGAAAATTTTAAGAGAATCCCGGCCCGAAAAACCTCCCTGCCCTTCGCTCTCCGCCTCCGCCAGGACCCTTCGACGCCTCTTGGAGGCGAATCCCTTTCGGTCCTCTTCTGAAAGCCACGCGGGGATATTGCCCGTATAGATCTCCATCTTGAGAAGCTGGAGGTTCTTGTCACAGTAGAGCCGGTACTTTTCAGGGTCTCCAATCCATTCCAGCAAGGCCTCAGACTTGGTGCTCAACCGCGAAGAGATGATGACCCGGGCAAAATTCTGCAGGACCATGGGGAGGAAATGCTCTTCGATGTGCTTTCCAAAAATGGACTTGTAGATCTTGACTTCCGTCTGCAGATCCAGCACATAGGGAATATTGATGTATTCGATCCTGTCCAGGAAGGACTGATAGTCCTCAATATTTTTCTTGTCCTCCGGGTTCATCACGGCCAGGAAGAGGGAATTGACATTCTCCTCCATGTCCTCCACCTTGTGGACGCCCTCACTGACAATGTTGTGGAGTTCGATCAGCCGTTCCTTGTTGTGGGACTTGATATCCATGAGGGCGTACACCCCGTTGTTGGTCTTGGCATAACGGGAAAAAATATACTGGACCCGATTGCTGGCCTTGAACAGGCCGTCCATCCTCCTCTGGAGCACGGGATTGGAGAGCACATCCCGGCGCATGGGTTTGTCACCCGGGTTATAGATACTGATACCCTCGCCAAGTCTTCGGCTGAAGCGATAGGGCCGGGCATAGACCATCTTGAGCACCTTTTCCGGGCTTTGCAGCCTGTCGAGTAACGCCTCGTAGAGGCAGCTGCAGATGGTGCAGGGCGTGTCCCTGAGTACCCACTCATATTCCTTTTCGCTGAGGAGTTCCTCCCTGACTTCCGTGTTTTTAAGAAGGCCATCAAAAAAGACACGGCGGTGATTCTTCGGGATGATCATGATGGGGTTGTCATGACTGGGACAGGGGATCTCAATGAAATCCTCATGGGTTTCAGTGAGAATCTGACCCGGGCTGACCACGGGCTCATGGTCCTGACAGGGGTTCTCATTTTCACCGGGTGTCCCGAACTCCAACAACTCCGACAACCTTTCGAGGATCGGCAGGTTTTTTGAAGCCCCGTGGCCTCCGGCCAGTCTTCGATCGATACGCCAGACAATCTCAAAGCGATTGCCCCCCTGCGTGTTGGCATATTCTTCAAACTTCATGAGCAGGTTGTTCAGAAAGGTGCTCTTGCCGCAGCCCGGCGGCCCGTCAAACACGTAGATCTTGTTCTGCTGGGCCCCACGCTTGAGGGCCTCCACGAGCTTGACCAGCCGGTTGGCAAAGAGGCGGTCGGCGAAAAAAGGACGGTCCGCCCCTTCCACGAACATTCGGGTGCAATCATAGTAGACAAAGTGAATATTCTCGGGGTCTTCGGGATACTCATCGATACCTTCGCCCACATAGGATCTGATCATATCGTGGAAAATCTGAAACACATTGCGAAGCACGGGATAGGGGTTCTCCATGAGCAGGGAGAGAAAATCTTCGAAGGAAATAATGCTTCCCTGCTCCTCGGGCTGCATACTGCGGGCAAGGTATTTCATGGCTTTTTGGATGTTATCCATATGACTTTTTCACCCTTCAAAGACCTTTCTGGAGAGTTTCCGGTTCTCCACGGTGTACACGACGCGCTGCCATTTGATTTCCTCCTCAACGACCTCGTCCTTTAACCGGGGGAAGAGGGCCGCATAGGCATCTCCTGCCTTCTTGGGAGACGTCACGATCTCGCTGGTCTCAAGCATGACCCTGCCGCCCCACAGGTATTCAACGCCCATGAGGGTGTTGGCTATGAATTCTTTGACCAGGGGCTTTTCCTCGAAATGATGAACGAGGTACAGGGTCTTGTTGCCTTTGGCCTTTTCAAGATCGACCGTGATGTGGGGGGGATGATACAGGGAATCCAGGAGCATTTGCCGATAGTCCTTCAGCTTGCGGCTCTTCACGTAGTACTGCCACACCATCCGGCTTTGGTCCAGCTTTCTTCCCGCCACAAAGAGCTTATGGCGGTTGACGAAATCCTGATCTACAAAACTGTTGATGAACATGAAGTCGCAAAAGTTTTCACGGACCTGAAAGATAAAATCCCTTCCCGCACCGGTCTTCCTGTCATACTTTTTCCGTTGGTCCGCATCCAGGAGTCTTTCAAAGGCAAAGTCCAGTTTCCCTTTGTCCGCCATCTCCTCCACATAGTAGAACAGGCGCATACCCAGGGCATAGGGGTTCAGCCCCACCCTCGGCATGGCGGTGACCCCCGAATTGACCCTGGCGAAATCAACCTCGTGGCCTTCGATGCGGTCATCCCGGAGGAAAAGGGTTTCATGCCAGTAGCTTGCCCACCCCTCATTCATGATCTTGGTCCTTATCTGGGGCTGGAAGAACAGGGATGTCTTGCGCACCACCTGGATGACCGCCTTCATCCAGTTGTTCTCCTCCCTTCTCAGAAAAGGCGACCGGTTCAGAATAAACTGGAGCAGGTCCACCCGGTGTTCCACCTTTTTTTCAAGGCTCTTTTTAAAAAAGGCCTCAAATTCCGGGTGCTCTTTTTCGATTTCCGAAAAAAAGATCTCCTCTCCCTTTCTGCCGTATTCCTTGAGGCATTCATTGTATCTTTCGATTTTCTTCAGGTAGTCGCTGATCCGCGCTTTCCGGTGCTCCTGCAGAAAGACGTCAAAATAGAAATCGAGACGTTTTGAACCGGGTTTCAAGGGCGAAATGCTGTACTGCGCCAGCTCGTTGTGATAACCTACCAGGTTGTCGATGCCCCTCGCAAACTCAATGATGTAATCCACCCAGCGGCCCTTTTCGCTTCTCATTCTCGCCATCAACCGTTTGTCGGCCAGGGCCTGGCCTTCGAAATCATATTCCCAGGTATGGCGGAAGAACAGATTGTTCTGAAAAAAGTCGATGTGGGCCAGGACGTGATAAAAAATCATGACGTTCAGCCAGTCGGGATTGTTGTCATTATAAAAAGAGATGGCAGGGCTGGTATTGATGACCGTTTCATAAGGGTTATGGGGATAGAGTTCATACCGCCCCTTTTCCCTCAGGACTTCCACGTCATGAACCCAGTAGTCATAGAGGGTGGGGATCATCATTTTCGGCGACAGCTCCAGCAGATCCCGGTTGGTCACGATGTATTCCAAGGTCTCGTCCCTGAAACGGAGACCCGCGCCACGGGCCCTCTCCTTGCACCCCTCCATGATCGCCTTGGTATGTTGATTAACAAGTTCCATGATGGTTTTTCACGAAATGAGCCTCCTTATCCCTTCAATCAGCCGGGGTTCATCCGCATCCTGTTCCATGGCATCGAGCCTTATGAGATCAGGTTTTTCAGCCGGGAGCCCTGATTTTTTCAGGTATTTTTCCACCTCGGTTTCCCTGCCGACGGCCTGTTTCACGACGGTGACGCCCACCCTGTTGGCATAAGCGAGCATCTTTTTGATCTCCGGGAGGGCCTCTTTCCCCTCCGTGTCCCAGTCGTCCCCGTCGGTTCCGTGAAACACATAGATATTGTAGTCCCTTGCCAGGTTCTCTTTTTCCACGATCTCGTTCACCAGGCGAAAGGCGGAGGCAACCTTGGTCCCACCGGCCACCTGTGAATTGTAGTAGGTGTAAAAATCCTGCACTTCGGTGGCCTCCGTATCGTGGAGGACAAACCGGGATTCCACCTGTTTTTCATACTGGTAAAGCAACCAGCTGTAGATCAGGACGTGTTGGGTCACGACCAGTTGGGTGGGATTGCCTGCCATGGAGCCGGAATAGTCCCGGAGGAAAAACACCATGGCCTGTGATTCATAGTCTTTTTCCTTGGAAAGGATGCGATAAATCCTGTCGTAGGGCGATATGAGGAATCGCGTGGTGTCTATATTATCGATATCCGGAATATTCCCCAGGTTAATATTGGTTTCCACGATCTTTTTGAGGGTGGCCTTTTTGTCCAGTATCTGGCCGAACCCCCTGTGCTTGTCGGTCAGGTCATAGGTATAACGCGTGAGCGATCGCTTCTTTCCCTTGTCTTTCAGGTTGGGGAGTTCGAATTTCTCGGAAAGGATCCTCCCCAGGTCATAGGCATCCGATTCCACCTCGTGTCGCCCGCCTTCTCCCTGGCCCGGGCCTTCCCCTCCACCTTCCTCCGGGTCACGGACCGGCTGTTCGCCGATGACCTCCCCTTCTTCGCCTTCTCCTGACCCGCCGGACCCGCCCTCTTCCTCCGCAGGTTTGCGCACCCTGTCGTGGATGAGTTTTTCCTCCACGGTGGTGGGAACCACCACGATCCTGTCTTTTCCCCCTTTTCCCGGCTTGACCAGCCGCCCCACGCGGATCTTTTTCGGGAACCCGTCCTCTTTCCGCTGCTTGTCTCTTTCGAGCAGCTCATCAATGGAATAGAGACAGGTGAGGTAGGAGCTCCGGGGTGGAGGCATGGCCTGAAGGGAAGACAGGTCGTTAAAGGCATACACAGTCCCCGGCTGGGGGCGGAACTCGTCTGTCCCTTCCGCATTCAAACGGCCCGGAAAAGTATGGCTCCCCCGGCCATTGAGCTCTAAGAGGATCCTTTTCTCCTCATCAGGCTCCAGACCTTCCGCCTTGAGTTTTTCAAATATCTTCCACTCTCTCGAATTCATACTTTTACCTGAATTGAGCGATTAGCTTTTGGCAATTAGCCATTAAATCAATGGTTCCAGGCGCGCCAACGGGTTAACGGGCTTAACCGGCAAACGGGCTCAATCCCGCCTGTGGCGGGACTCAACGGCTCAACCCTATTGCTCATCCTCCTGGGTGCAGAAATACTCGATCGTCTTTTGCGCACAGGTCCTGCAGTAACCCAGTTTTTTCAACATGGTCTCGATCATGCGATCATAGAGTTTCTGGTTTTCCTCATTGGTGCGATTGGCCAGGGCCCCGATCAGGCTGCCCGCGCCCGCGATATCGGATTTCAGTCTCACGTCCGTCACGGCCTTGACCAGTTCCAGGTTGTCCATGAAATCATAGTTGGGGTCCACGGATATCTTCTGCCCGTATATCTTGCGGATGGAAGTCCTGAAAGTCTCCCGCTGTTCCTCGGTCTTGAGCTGCAAGCGCTCTTCCACGCTCTTGATGTAGCGCTCGTCGATCTTCAGGGCCTTGAGTTCACCGCTCTGGGGGTTCTTGTATTTCCACATCTTGTCGGGGCCCAGGCTTTCGGCGTCCATGCCTATGATCATGTTCACATAATTCATGACATCCTTTCGAATGGCAAAAGGTTCATCCATATAGGCGTTGAACATCTCCGTCATGATCCGTTCGCGATAGAGTCCTTTGGCGGTCTTGAGATCCTCCAGGTACTTGATGCGGTCATTGGCCTCGCTCACGTAGTCCAGTACGATCCGTTCCAGGGTCTTGAAGATATCGCAGGCGAACATGCACTCCCCCTCGTTGGTCTCCGAGCTTTCAATGAGGAGTTGCAGCGCCCTTCCCAGGTTCCGCTGCCCCAGGCCCTTCTGTCCGAAACGGTTGGTGATCTGGGGATCCTGGTTGAGGCTGTCTATGACTTCGGCCAGGGTCTTGATGCTCTTTTCACCCGCCACCTCGCCCGCCGCCAGCTTCATGGTCTCGATGGGTGTCAATTTCTCGGAACGCGGCAGCCGGGTCAGGACCGCTCCCACGGATGTGGCGTAGTTCAGGTTGGGGTCCTGGTGCAGTTTTTCCCTGGTAAGCGTGGTTCTGGCCTCACTCCCTATGGCATAGGCGGTGAGGTCCTTCTGGAGCTTGTAATTGGTGTTGTGGGAGACGTAGCAGATCCGGCAGCGGTCCACGATGGGGGCCTCTTCCTTTTCCGCCAGAAAACGGTAGAACTCCATGTTGTTGCTCGTGGCAACGATGAGGGTATCGATGGGCCACTTGTAGCCGTCGATCTCGATGGTTCGGTTTTGAATAACGCCCAGGTAGACCTGGACCAGGTCTTTCTTGTTCTTGAAGACTTCATCACTGAAGTGAATACCCCCTCCTCCCACCCTTGCCAGCGCGCCCCTTCTCAGGTCGAACCGATAGGGGTTGTTGGTATCGGTTATGTGAAGCAGGCGTTGAATGGACTCCTCACCCAGGAGGTCCACGGCGGAGGATGTGATCTTGTCCTTGGCCGGGTATTTCCCGGTCACCGTACCCAGGCTCTCGGTCAGCGGTACCGGGATGATCTCCACGAACTTGAGCATGTCATCGAGATCTCCCCCGCTATGATTGCGAATGTCGTTCCAGATGTAGCCGCTGCAGGCACCAAGGGGCCGGAAGTTTCCATACAGGGTTTCGATTTCCTTGTCGCTGAACCCGCCCTTTTCAGCAATGTACTTCCGGTTTTCGTCCGGGTCTTCGAAGAGGTTCATGGCCAGGATCATCGGGTCTTCATAGGTCTGGGATTCGATAACGCTCAACCGCCCGTAGCTGGGCATCTGATCCATATGGATAAACCTGAAGGTGTATTTCCGGTTCGGTTCCCTCGAAAGAAATTCACGGTATTTGCTGCAGAGGAAATCCACGAGAAAAGTCTTGCCGTTGCCCGGCTCCCCCACGAGCACGAATGCCATCTCCTTGGACGACCCCCCTTCCGCGGCG
Source organism: Desulfatiglandaceae bacterium (assembly GCA_049282265.1). GTDB lineage: Bacteria > Desulfobacterota > DSM-4660 > Desulfatiglandales > Desulfatiglandaceae > CAYUCJ01. Next base: position 80,371 of record JBAPTR010000162.1, read on the forward strand.
TCCTTTACGTAGGACACGAAACTGTTGAGTTCATCGTACATGCCGATGATGTGTTTCTTTCCTGTACGGAATATGGCGAAATCATAGGTGGTCTTGCCGTTCACTACGACTTTTTCAATAGGGGTTTCCAGTATCATCCTGGTCACCCCCTCGAAGGCATTTTCAAAGCGCTTTGAGCCCTTCTTTACGGCGACCAAATGATCCTGCAGCCCGATATTCATTTTTTCCATTCTTAGTCCCCCTTCGCAGAAGATGATCCATGGCAGGCGGGATGACCTGAGATTTCACCACTACCCGCTATTTCTCTGAAAATACCCTGGAAAGCTCATTGTCAATGGCATATATACACACTTCCTTCGCCCCCCGGGCCGTATACCCACACCTCTTCACCAGGTTGTTCACGAGAAACGCGACGGCCTCCCTGATGCGCCTGTCATAGGTCTTGAATGCATCCGTAGAAAAATCCTTGATGGCACTCCGGAAATTCGCGTTCTTCAGAAAAGGCTCCATGACCTTTTCCTTCAAATTGTAGACGTAGCGTTCGTGAAGCGAATCGTAGAGTTCCGTGTGACGCAGATCCCGGCCGTGAACCAGGATGTCCTGGGTCAATGTCCGGGTCGTGTACCTGTTCTGGACATCCTCCCGGAAGGCCTCCATCTGTTCCCTGGAGGCTTCCGGTCCCAGGAAACGGTGCTCAACGCCCTCCAGGAAGGGTTCCGTGATCTCCAGTTCATCACCCGTGTAGACGCATCTCTCCACGTTCCCGATCTCAAAATTGATGCTGAAGAGGTAATTCTGTATCTCTCTGGCAATCTGCTCTTCGTTGAGGTAATAGAGTGATTCCTTGATTTCCTGTAAGACGGTATAGTTATAGGAGCGTATAAGGGAATCCATGAAGCCTTCAGGGATGGCATTGGCCGGATCCTTTTTTTTCTTGAAAAAATTGTAGACCATGGCCATGGTAATCAACTTGTCCCACTGCCAGTAAGTCGAATAGAACTCGCCGAAGATCTTGATGGAATCCCTGCCTGAAAGGCCTCTGTCCCCTTCGAGTTCCGACTCCCCGATAATTCTCCTCCGTCGCTTGGCGGTAAAGGCCTTCCTATCCTCTTCAGCCAGCCACGCGGGAATGATCCCCGCATAGATGTCCATTTTGAGAAGGTGCAGGTTCTCGTCGCAGTAGAGAGCGTACTTCTCCTGATCGCCTATCCATTCCGAGAGCGCCCCGGATTCCTTCATCAATCTCGTCGAGATAATGACCTTTGCGAAGTTCTGCAAAACCATCGGCAGGCAATTCTTCTCCATCTGGTCACCGAAGACATCCTTATAAATCTTGACTTCTGTATTGTAATCGAGCACATAGGGAATTTTTGTATAGACGATACGGTCGGAAAAGGACCGGGTTCCCGCGATGTGATCCCGGTCTTCCGGGTTCATGAGAGCCAGGAAAAGGGAGTTCACGTTCTCCTCTATGTCTTCCACCTTGTGAACACCTTCGCTGATAATCCCGTGGAGATTTCCAAAACGCTCCCGGTTTTGGTCCTTCAGGTCCATGAGGGCGAAGATACCGTTGTTCGTCCTGGCATACCTGGAAAAGATGTACCTGACCCGGTTGCTGTCTTTGAGCAGGTTGTTCAGCTGATGCTGCAGCAATTGATTGGTCAGGACATGATTCTTTGACCCCTTATCTCCGGGATTAAAAACGCTGATGCCCTCCCCCAACCGCCTGTTGAAGTGGTATGGCCTGGCAAAGAGCATCTCAAAGACCTTTGAAGGCGAGTCCAGCAGGTCCAGAAGGGTCCTGTAGAGGGACATGCAGATTGTGCACGGATTTTTCCTGAACACCCATTCGTATTGTTTTTCAGCGAAAAGCCTTTTCTTGAAACCCGCGTCTCCCACAAGCTGGCCCAGGAGCTCTCGTCTGAAACCTTTGGGGATGAGGAGGAGCGGACTGTCGTGACTGGGACAAGGCACCTCCAGATAGGCCTTCTTTGACAATCCAAGGAATTGATCTCTCATGGCGCCGGCCAGCGAGACCGGTTCCTCATTGGCAAGATCTCGAAGTTGAAGGAGCAGGGAATGGGCTTCGTTGTCCAGGTGTGATCCCAGTTCCTTTTTGTCGAGTCTCCAGACCGTCTCGTAGCAGGCGCCTTCTTCCGTATTGGTGTATTGTTCAAATTTCAGGAGGAGATTGTTCAGGAAGGTGCTCTTTCCACAACCGTGGGGGCCTTCAAAGATGTATATCCTGTTCTGCTGGGCGCCTCTGCTGAGCGAATCGACCTGATTGATAAACCGGTTGGCAAAAAGTCGGTCGGCAAAAAAAGGATGATCGGTGCCCTCTACGAAAAGTCTGCTGCAATCATAGTAGGCATAATTGATGGTTTCCGGGTCGTCGGGATACTCGTCGATTCCATCCCCCACATAGCTCTTGACCATGTCGTGAAACACCTGGAAGACGTCACGGAAAATTCGTGCAGATTCTCGAGTGGCGAGTTCAAGAAAGGCGTGGAAGGAAACCGGAGAACTACGGCTTCTCTCCTGGATATTCTCGCACAGGCTGTTCAGGAGGTCATCTACGGAGTTCATGTCCACACCCCGTTAAGAGGTTCACATGCTACTCTATTCCCTTACCTGGAAGAAAAGCAATTTGTGTGCCACATGACTGCCTTGCGCTTTTGAGAGGGGTTTATCCGGGCTGCCGGATCAGCAGATATCTATTGGAGAAGTTCGGTTTAGTTTCCAGGCATGGCGCAGCGGGTTTTCCGCGAAGCATCGCTGCTCCTGACGGTTCCACTCTCTTCCTGACTATTATACCAGATCAAAAAACCGATGTAACCGTAAAAAGTTCACTGCCCAGGACTTTCTGCTCAATGCTTTTAACTTAGTGCAAGTGTTTCTAAATACGATGACGTAATCCTTCCCGGTTCTTTTCATTCATATTGAAGAAATCTTTTACCACAGAGTCACAGAGGACACAGAGCTACTTCTTTTTCACTTGTCCCGAATATGTTCGGGGCAAGTGAAAAGGGTCACTTCTATGTGTTGCAGGAGCAGCATTCCTTTTCAGGGAACCATGTCCTTTTTGCCCATCGCCGTCTCCCGACGGACAAAAAATCAAGATCCTCTGTGCACTCTGTGACTCTGTGGTGAGCTAATCGTAGACCGAATATGTTGCCGTAATTATGAATAACCTACTTAGGCATTTCTCCTTTTCTGTAGGATGCGTTGGCGTCATTCCCGCAAAGCTTGCCCTCGGCCACGATCGGACACCGGCATTATTTTGACAAGTCCTGAAGTGGTGAAGGGATGCGTATCCGGATTCAATTCTCTGAATATCGTACAGACCTCAGGCGTTCGGCTTGCTGGATCGCTCAGGGTGGCTCTTTAACCCTTGGTCCAAGGGCCGTCCATCCGATACGTTTTGAAGAGAAAAAGGCATGGCAAATATGTCAGATAACGAATGGCAGGTGGAAAATGATATTTGGTTCATCAGGCCTCCATAACGGAGACTTTGTATTTTTTTAAACGGACATCATGTGTCACAAGAGTAAAGCCTTCCACTTTCGCCTGGGCCACGAGCATCCTGTCAAACGGGTCTCTGTGATGTGCCGGAAGGTCTCCCACAGCATGCGCGTGTTCAGCGGTGATATCCAGCATTTCAAAGGACTGATTTTCCAACACACTCTTAAAATTCCGGGGGATTTCCAGCTTTCCCAACGCCGCTTTGATCCTTATTTCCCAAACTACGACGGCACTGACAAAAACCAAATTCTTTCCGTCGGCGATTGCAGCCTGTGACTTTTTTGAAAGTGCAGGATGACCGTTGAGCCACCATAAAAGGACATGGGTATCAATCAGGAGGTTCATTTGTCCACCATACCGAAGGCAGCAGCGATGTCCTCAGGCAGTTCGTCAAAATCATCAGCTATTTTGATTTTTCCCCTTAATGCGCCGGGCCGACGGGGTTTCTCGCTTTGTTCATACCGCACGAGCTTTGCGACCGGTTTCCCCGCCTTTCCAATGACTACCTCCTGCCCGGCCAAGACCTTCTCGACCAGTGCCGACAACTGAGCCTTTGCCTCTGAAATATTGGTTATGAGCATAATTACCACCCCCTGATATATAGTCTGACCAGGGTTGACCAGAAAGTCAATGTCTTTATTTTTTGTACCCTCAAAAATCTCACCAGGATGTCTCTCGTCTGCCTGCCCCGTGAAACATCTTTCTTATTTCACCGGGGAGGTTTGGCATTTGTTTATTTCCGACACAAGTCCAGATAATAGCGCAGCCATTTTTTATAGACCCCTCGCGAGCTGTTGCCAATTGGCTTGTTTCGCAAATATTCTTCAAATTGTTCTCGTAATGCGGAAGGTATATCCAGCATGAAAAATCTTTCTTTCTAAATATTCTCAGAAATGAAATGTTATACAGAAAAACAAAATTGTCTTATTGCAAAAACTCTGTCAAGAGATTATAAATCATTTTATAATGATTTAAGTAGGTCCTGAGGGTTAAGGAAATATTGGGGCGAACAGCCAAAATAATTATTAAACAACACCTTGAAATACCTCATTTGATAATGGATATGAACGCAAACTATGAAAACAGTTTTCTGTATATCACGACAGATGTGGAGATTTGCAGATCTATAGAATCACGTTAGTCCGTACACCGGAGAACATGGAGTCCGTTCCTATGGATAAAGAACCCAAAACTGTGCCGAAGTGGAAGCAGTTAGAGCATCTCATCGCCGATATTCAGCGGCAGTTGGCTCCAGATGCTTCTGTTCGTCACAACGTCAGTCTCTACGGTGTCGATAGCGAAGTGCATCGGCAGGTTGACGTGCTTGTGGAGCAGCGCATTGGCCAATATACGATGCGCGTCGTTATTGACTGCAAAGACTATTCTAAGCCAGTCGACGTGAAGGGAGTCGAAGAGTTCTACGGTTTAGTTCGGGACGTTAGAGCCCAAAAAGGCGCACTCGTCTGCCCTAAAGGTTTCAGCGCAGCCGCAAAGAAACGCGCGGAGAAGCTTCAGATTGAGGTGTATAGTCCGGTCGACACGGAGCCGCACAAATGGAGGACGAAAGTCGAGCTTCCCGTTGTGTGTGATGTACGGTCGACGTATATGTCCTTTGGCATGAGCGTGACTGCGCCTCTCCCTTTCACGGTGCCGCCACACTTTTTTGAGTTACCAGTCTTTGACGACAAAGGTAATGAGCTCGGAAACATCGTTCCAAAGGCGCTGGAAAATTGGGATTTGACCCAATACCCTGTTGAGCCAGGAGAGCATCCGGATCTCCCGGTTTTCATGGGTAAGACCACCCGTATGGATAATGGTTATGGGCAGCTGGTGGAGATTCGTCTGGCTGTTGGTCTACTCATAAAGCAGCAACTCTATTTTGGGTACTTGCCCGTGAAGAAGATTCGCGGGTTACGCGATGAGCAGACGGGGCTGGTGGTTACGAACGCTTTCACAACCGGTGTTCTTGACTTCGAGTTAGTTCAGAAGAACTGGACACCGTTCGAAAAGGGAACGAAACTGCCTATGGCGCCAGTGCTCTCCGTAGTCGGCTTGGCTTGCTACGGCTATGGGACCTAACATTGCTCTTTCAGCGGAGCACAAAAAACCGCGCCCGCTGAAGATCACGTTCGGTGACAACTTATGATGAAATCGAGTGATATGGGTTTCGACCAATGGTTTCAATCGCATGTCAGTGACTTGCGTCAAGAGGGCCGGGACATTGCGCGTATATCGGCAGTTGACCGCGGCTCATACCTGATCAGAAATCTAACCAAGGAAGTCCCGGCTGAACTCGCCGGGAAGTTCTATTTCCAGGTAGAATCTTCAATTGACCTGCCCTGTGTCGGCGATTGGGTGACAGTGCAATATCACAACAACGACGCTGCAGCAATTATTCATGAGGTGTTTCCGAGAAAGACCTTTCTACGCCGCAAATACGCCGGTGAAAAGGTGGATTTCCAGATGATTGCGGCCAACATTGACGTCGCTTTCATTGTTCAGTCGTGCCACTTTGACTTCAACGTGCGGAGAATGGATCGGTACTTGGTGATGGCAGCAGACGGGGGTGTTGAACCGATTGTTGTTCTCACCAAGACGGACTTGATCGCCCCTGAAGAACTGGAACAGAAGCTTGCCGCCATTACGTCAAGCACCGTTACAGCCAGAGTCCTTGCCCTCAGCAATATCACGGGCATCGGATTTGACGAATTCCATCAGGTGTTAGTCTCGGGAAGAACATATTGTCTGCTCGGTTCATCGGGGGTTGGCAAAACAACACTCCTCAACCGCCTGATCGGGCAAGACGCTTTTGATACAAAGGCCGTTAGTGGAACGGGAGAAGGCATACATACAACTGCGCGCCGCCAGCTTATTGTTCTTAATCAAGGTTCCATGTTGATTGATACGCCTGGAATGCGAGAACTGGGCCTTCTCGGTGTGAGCGAAGGGGTCAACCAAGGCTTTGAAGACATCGTCCAGCTTTCCCTGAATTGTCGCTATCCGAATTGTGGCCACACGCAGGAACCCGGCTGTGCGGTCCGAGCCGCAGTCACAAGCGGTACATTGACTGAAGATCGCTGTTTCAGCTATATAAAGCTCAAGAAGGAGTCGGAATACCATGAGCTGTCGTACCTTGACAAACGGAAGAAGGATAGAACATTCGGACGCTTCATCAAATCTGCAAAGAAGCAAATGAAGGTCTGAAATGGGCACCGAACTACTTGATGGAGCCGACTCCCTGCAGTCGCGCCTCACAACCAGCGAATCCAGGCCGTCGGCACGTTCAGGCAAGCAAGCCTGCTCGCCCGCTTGCGGCTGATCCGCGGCGATTAGCATTCATCATAAAAATTGCTATTCTCTTAAACAACACAAAACATATTTCATTATCAGAGGAAGAAGCGATGAAAACACATAGTGAATCAAACGAGCTTAATCGGATCGAAAAACGAGCAATTGAAGCCTCTGCTGTTGCCCCTGTAATTCAAGCCGTAGCTCAACGAATTGGAAAAGAAGAAGCTCTTGCCATTTTACAAGAAGTCAATGAAAAAGAAGCTTTCCAGCGTGGAGAATCCATAAGAAACCAACTTGGACACACAGGAATTTCGGAATTAGTTGAAGATGTAGCTACATGGGGTATAGGAGGTGCCCTAGAGATGGAGGTTTTAGAACAAACCTCCGAAACGTATTATTTCAACATAACTTGTTGTCCCTATTATGAGAAATACCATGAGTTAGGGCTTACGGAGTACGGTGTAGCTTTATCCTGCTGTCGTGACAAGCCTTTTGCTCGTGGCTTTAATCCTCATCTGACGCTTGAGCGCTCACAAACCATTATGGAAGGGGCAGAATATTGTGATTTTCGTTACACTTTACGTTCAGCCTAAATACATTAACAAAACAAAGAGGCTAACATGTTTGTCCAGCGGACTCAGTTCCCTCGCCTCTGACAACACCGTTGGATTCTTTAATTGATATAATCGAATATCTTTAAGAGGCTTTGTTTGACTTGAGTCTGGTCAGATTTTGATAAATGACCTATTTTCCTGAGAATAAACCTATTATCAAGCGTAAACAATTTCATTCTTACAACAGATGGTGCAACCAAACCAGATGATTTCTTGTTTTTAATAACAACATCTAATGGCCAAGGATCGTTCTTTTGACTCGTAATCATCGCCAATATAGTATGTTCTATAATATTTCCAAAATCTGTTGCTTGTGATAATACAAGAGCAGGTCTTCTTTTTGTTTTCGCAGAATCTGTAAATGGAAATGGTACAACGACGACGTCAAATGGTTCATAAATCATTGTATGCTTCCTCATCATTTTGCGATTGCCATTCACTAAGTGTGGGGACAAGTGCTGAACTAAACTCAATATCAAATGGTCTTGCTTTTCTTAGTTTGATAGTTTCTTTCTCAATCTCGAAAGCGATTACGTCGCCAGCATTGAGCTTTAGTTTTTTTCTTACAACTTCCGGTACAGTCGCTTGATATTTCTTTGTAAGTTTGCTTGTAGCTGTTTTCATTTTTCTCTCCTGGCTAAGTATTAATGTAATGCGGTAATACTAACATGGCCAGTATTATTTAGCAAACACTATTTGATGACAGAATTCGTGGCATTGGGTCGGACCAAGGCAACTGTTTGAAATGCTGAAGTAATGGACAGAAAAATGACCTGTTTTTGGGCTTAGAATTCGGTTTTTACCATAAAAAATGGCCCTTTAAGAAAGACGCGAGGAAATGCCAAGATCGAATCGCCATTACATTCCCGGGGTTGTTTGGCACCCCCCGGTTAAATGATCTTCGAATTTAACGGGGTAAATTACCCATCGCTGCCATAAAAAAGAATTTCTGCTGAAATTTGCCAGGGACCGCAGGCGATGGCTTGCGATGGCTTTTCGAGGCCAAGAAGCGCTTTGGTCTGAGCATGTTGAATTACATGGTGACTTCCAATCACATCCATCTTTTGGCAAGAGACAAGGGAGCAAGAGACGTCATCCCTAAATCCATACAGTTGATCGCCGGAAGGACGGGGCAGGAATATAATCAGCGGAAGAACCGAAAAGGTTCTTTCCGGGAAGATCGATATCATGCCACGGCGGTGGAAACAGCCAAGTATTTGATTCAATGCCTTGTCTATATGGATATGGACATGGTGCGTGCGGGAGTGGTGAGGCACCCTTCGGAGTGGGCGATTAGTGGACATAATGAAATCAATGCACCTCATGGGAGCTATGAACTTCAAGAGCCTCCAGCTCCTTATAAGGGCATTTTGGCCCATAAAAATGAGGCTTTAAGGCCTGAAAACAGTTACATTTGGGACGATAATCCGTGAATATCAAGGAGGCAGCTTGGTCCGACCCGGGACCAAGGGACCAACGGGACCACGAAAAAAGTGAGTGGTAACATGAAAAAGTTTTTCTTTATTTTACTTTTGGCGGCAACTGTCGCCCATGCGGAAATATACAAATGGACTGACAAAGAGGGTACCGTTCATTTTTCGGACTCCCTTGAGCAAGTTCCGGCTAATTACCGAAAAAGCACCCAACCCATCGAGATGGATACCAACGAAACTACGGTTAAAAACAAGACCGTTTCTCCTATTGAACCCCCACAAAGTGCCAACGATCATGGATCTGTTGCCCCTAATGTGGGCAGCCTGAAAGACCGGATGATGAAAGACGAGAGGATCATGGCGCTCATCCGCGCAATGCGGAACGATCAGGAGCTGCAGGTTCTTTTGAGCGATCAGGCGATAATGCGTGCGATTCAGGCTGGGGATATCAGCACACTGCTAAATAATCCAGATTTTCTTAAAATTCTCAATAACCCTCGGATAAAAGAAATTGAAAAAAGATTGAATCATAGCGGAACGAAGTAGCTCTCCTCGGGATGGTAGGAAAATCGAGAGTATATAGGGTATAGTACAAGTGATAAAGAAAATATTCGCCTTTAGCAGAATGCTCTGCAGTTTGCTGCAGGGATGACCTGCCTGCGTCAGAGGCTTCGACGCAACTCCGATAAGATACCCCGCAGTGTGCTGCAAAGGGTTCCATATAGCGCACGGCGAGTTCCAATTGACAGCCGCATAGATACGGAAACCCTATAATCACTTGATGTTACTAAAGGAATCAGATCACGACCCTATTTATAATTATCTTTGGCACACTAACTTGTTTGGCCGGAATAGTGATTTTAGTTAATCCGGAAATAGTATTCGGCTTTTTACGAAAATATTCCGACAAGATCGAGTTACAAATAATAGCTGTAGCAATCAGACTGGTACTTGGTGCATGCCTTATATATCAATCAGATGCTTCTAAATATCTTTATGTAATTGAAATTATTGGTTGGCTATCAATAGTCGCAGCTGTATTTTTCGCTGTAATAGGGCGCAATAATTTTCGCAAGTTAATGGCCTGGGCATTGTCGCATGCAAAAACCTTGGGTCGTGTTGGCGGCCTCATTGCATCGGCTTTTGGTGCTTTTTTAATTCATGCATTTGTTTAGCAGAGACACGCGACTTACTTGAACAAGCGAGTGAACGAGGACTTGCTTTTCCGCTGGCCGCTTCAAAGCCAGGCCGTTACCCAGCTCGTTAGCAACCGAAAAAAATCCTTCCAGTCGCAGGAGACGCGTAAAAGGTTGGTTCCAAACCAACTTACGAATCAAGAAGCAAAACGTGAAAGGACAGCTAATGAAGCCGTATCATGGTTTTAATGTCCAAGATGAGATTGATCGGGAATATAATGCGGTATTAATGGTTCCTGACCTGCAACCCTACTTTACTGTTCCCATTTATCAGGCGCCCGGGTTCAATGTTATGCTTTGTTTACTGTTGTGATTTTCTCTTTCGTGGAGGTTGTTGTGCCCCATATTTTCCTGCTGATTTTCGCACTGCTGCTGTTTGCCTCCCCGGCGACAGCCAGTGAAAACCCCTGGACCCATACCCTTTATTTCGAAAACGATATGTTCACCGGTAGCGACAGCGACTACACAAACGGCATAAAATACTCGATCATCTCCCCTGATCTCTCTCCCGACGCACCCCGCCGCAAGACGGCGCAGATTCCCCGAAAGGTGCTTGATTTCTTTCACAAAATCCCTTTTATCAAGAACGCAGCGCCCGAAACCTCACACAAGGTGGAACTGGCTCTCGCACAAAAAATGTACACACCACGGGATATCAGCCGTTCCGACCTGATCAGGAATGATCGCCCCTATGCCGGGTACACCTATCTGGCCACCTCGTTTCACCGGATGAGCGATTTGGGCGGTTACCTCAGCCAGATGGACACGGCCGAGGTGCAGCTGGGGATCGTCGGCCCCGCGTCGCTGGCCGAAGATGCCCAGAAACTGGTGCACCGGGTGCGCGGGCTGCAGCGCCCCAACGGCTGGGACAACCAGCTCAAGAACGAGCCGGGGCTGGCGCTGATTTTCGAGCGCAAGTGGCTGTTTCACCCCCGTTATGATGACGCCTGGTGTGCCGATGCCATCCTGCATTCCGGCGCCGCTCTGGGGAACGTGATGACCTATGCCAACGCCGGGGTTGAAATCCGCACCGGCTGGAACCTGCCGCGCAGCTTTTCCGTGTCGGTCATCCGTCCGGCGGGAAGCGTCTGGAACGCCGAGCTATCCGGCTTCACGGTCTACCTGTTTGGCGCGATTGATGGCCGGGCGGTGGCGCGAGACATCTTTCTCGACGGCAATACCTTCCGCAGCAGCCATCGTGTTGCGAAGGAATATTTTGTTGCCGATCTCTCCATCGGGCTAACCCTGAGTTACAACCGGCTGACCGTCAGCCTCATCCGCAACACCCGCACTCGCGAATTCCGGGAGCAACCCGGTTCTCATAACTTCGACTCAGTGGTGCTGTCCTACGCTTTTTGAGCAGGATTGGCGTGGACAGTGTAGATGTTCTTTGATAATTTAGGCGAGAAAATGCCAAGAGTGAATTGGTATTACTTGAATTCACCACACAAGGTATCTCTGGAAAGGTTGGGCACCAAACTTAACCGGGTGGTTGTTCCTCGAAAGATAAGGGAGGGAGACAGATATGCTAAAAAAGATTTTTGCTGGAGGGATGATGTTGTTGGCCATGTTACTCGGAGCAGCTTTTTGTTCCACCCCGTCCATGGCCGCAGAATTTACCGCGGATCTAAACCAGATGCTACACGGCACGGCCCTCACGGGCAGGATTTTCGTCAAGGGCGACAAATACCGTATTGAAATGCAGGATGCCAAGGGCCACCGCATGGCCATCATCGTCGACCAGAAAGCTGATCTGACCATGGTCCTGGATCCCGAAAAAAAGCAATATATGGAAACGAAAAGCAGCGGGATGCTCAGTTTGATGAACGACCCTTTTCAAAGTGCCAGATATACGGAGGCCAAACACAAGAAAATATTGCTTGGCGAAGAGAAGATAAGCGGGTATGCATGCGATAAGCTCAGGTTTGAAAGCGAAGAAAAGGAGCTGATGACTGTCTGGAAATCAAAAAAGCTCGGGTTTGCCTTGAAGATTTCCCTGCCGGATAAGAAACATTCATTCATACAACTGAAAAACATCAGGGAAGGATCGATAGATGAAGAGCGATTCAAGGCGCCCGCCGGCTACACCAGTCAGGAAGATGCCAGAAAAAAGAGAGAAAAGGAAGAGGCGGCACTTCCCGTAGTAACAACGAAGGTAAAAGGCGATGCCCCATGGGCCCGAAGGTTAGGCCAAGGCGGTGAAATTCGGGTCAAGGTGGATCCCAAAAAATCGGTCAGATTCAGATTTGAGAACCTGATCAAAGACGAGTCCGTCTTCACCATCAAGGCCTTTCGAAACGGCCGGCCCATAAAAATGGACATCAAGGAGACCTATTCCTTGCGGGGCAAGGGACGAAGCACGAAGCCCCTTCTCGGTATGCAAAACAAGGCCGATGAGATCGCGATTCGGGTCGAGAAAGGCAAAATCAGCGCCAACGTTATTAACGAGGAATCCTCCTTCGCAAGAGACAAGAACAAGACGTTCTTCATTATGACCGGCCTCCGAAAGTCGACGCAGGGCAAATTCTTGGACCCAAAGCGCCAACTCCGGCTTATTATTACCGGTGACAGCCAGGACTCCACTAAGTCCAAGATTGAGGTCAAATTCTACAAGGGCGACTACAAAGACAAGATCGACGAGGCCGAACTCGTGCTCATCAACGGCCGAAGCAAAACCTGGGACTACCCCCCTGAAAAAGGTATAAAGACTCTTGAAATCGCCGTCGCCAAGGGCGGTGGGGTTAAGGTCAGAATTGAACAGCCGGCACCGCAGAAAGTCGTCAAGCCAAAACGAGCGCCTAAGATCGTCAGGACTACACCCGTAAAGCAGGCCAAAAAACCTGTGACTAAGACCGTGCCGGGTAAGCCGCCCGGTCCCAGGCTTTCTAAAAACCAGGCCAGCAAGATCATAAAGGCCATCAACGCCAACGATGTCGCCACCGTAGAATCCGAACTGGATAAAGGCATGGACATCAACTCCACGCTCTATGGCGGGACCCTTCTCATGAAGTCGGCTAACCTGGGTACAACAGACATGGTCAAGATGCTTATCTCCCGTGGAGCCGATTTGAACTACAGGACGAGTCGCGGAAATGATGCGCTGTCTGACGCCATGAGCAATAGCCGCCATTGGCAGCAGGTGGTGCCCACTCTGGTGGAGGCAGGTATCACCATTGACGAAAAAACCCCTATCTGGAAAGTTGCCTTCAAGACCAAAAAAGGCAAGCTCCTTCCTGAAGCCGAGAAAATACTGGAGCTTCTGTTTGCCAAAGGAGCCAGTCCTGATTCTTACACCACCAAGAAAAAATCTACGCTCATCATGTATTATGCCCAAAAGGGCTGGCTGGACCCACTCAAATTTTTCCTGGACCACGGGGCCAACGTCAACGCCAAGACTACAGACGGCCAGACGGCCTTGAGCATAGCCCTGACCAAGCCGCGACGGCGGGAAAAGCCTGCACAGCAAAAAGAACGTCAAGCCGTCGTGGAGTTGCTAAGATCCAAGGGTGCTAAATAGAGAAGGGATCGCCCATTAGAAGGTGCATCAAGGGAAAAAGGGGAAGGGGGATTTTCAGTTTTCCCTCAACAGCTCATCCGTCTGGCGACGGGACCGCTCCAGGATTTTTTTCAGGGCTCCTTCGGACATCTGAAGGGCCTTCCAGGATTTTCCCCTAAGGGGCGGGACATAGTGCTCGCCGCTGGTCCCGATAGCGACCGCATTGACCGCAATATCAGCCAGATGAAGGATGCCGGCCGACAACGGGTCACCAGCCTTTTCAGGCGCGTGATGATGGCCGACCATATCGGCCATTCTCTCCGGGAGCCTCCAGTGTTTGAGGAGCATGCCTCCCAGTTCACCATGATCAAAACCGAACAGCCTGCGCTCAGCACCAAAGAGAAGAATGTTCTCGGAGAGGGCGATAGAGAGGGTGCGTCCTGATTCCGCAGGCATTCGCATATACAGGATGAGGCGACCCACATCGTGAAGGAGTCCCCCAACAAAAAAAGGCTCGGAATCCGCATCTCCCTTTTTTTCAGCAAACATCCTCGCCACCAGCCCGCACGCTATACTGTGCTTCCAGAAGGATTTCATGTTGACGAGTTCTGCAGGGATGTCTTTGAAGAGCTTCAGGACGGACATGGCCAGGGTCAGGGCGCTGAGTTCTTTTGTCCCCACCAGGGTGATGGCCCTCGAAATAGTCTCAATCTTGGAAGGGAATCCGTAATAAGGGCTGTTGACGAGTTTGAGGAGCCTGGCGGAAACGGCCGTATCCCTCTGGATCACTTTGGCGAACATGCCGGATGAACTGGATGGATCGCTCATCAGGTCCACAAGTTCCCCGAAAATGCTGGGCAAGGACGGGAGATGGCCCGTTTCCCGGACGAGTTCTTGGGGATCTAAAGAGAGAGGGGGAACTTCTCCTTCCGACAGACTGTTTTTTCCCCGGGGGCGAGACATCACTCTTGATGGAAAGTCCTTTTCCGTTTGACCTCCCATGGATTCCAACTCAAGAGCCAACGCGTGCTCGTACAATTCTCTTACAGCGGGATGGTCCTTTTCCGTGTGACGGAATCTCTCTTGAACTTCAGCCTCGATCATCTCTGAAAGTGAAACGTCGTGTTGCATCTTCATTGTTCCGGTTTGTACAGACATCCTTACCCTACTCCATCATCTATTTTTTCCTACTCCCTTCATCGGCATTTCCCGCTCCTTTCTTTATTTCTAATATGAATAATGACGGGATTCCTTTTCAGCTGGCCGCACAATACGGCTTTCATGAAATCATGTCTTATTGCATCCGCCACTCCCGTGTGCTACAACCAGTGTCGCCATCCTTCAAGACCCGGCATAGAAGAACGCAACCGTCAGTGAGGTGTTCCGAACGTGAGGTTAATGACGTTCAATTTGAGGTTCGAGAACGATCGGGACGGGCAGAATGCCTGGGTTTACCGGAGAAAATTGATTGTAGAGGTGATCAACCGGTACCGCCCTGCCGCCATCGGCACCCAGGAAGGACGCTGGACCCAACTGCTTTACCTCAGGGACCATCTGCCTGAATACCACTTGCACGCCCCCCGACGCGTCATTGACAACACCTGCCAGTATCCCACGCTGTTCATCCGAAAACAGGATTTTCATGTGGGAGAGGGACGGGATTTCTGGCTTTCCAAGACCCCGGATGTCCACCGAAGCAAGGATTGGGACAGTGCCTTCCCCAGGATGATGAGTTACGCCTCCGTCCGTTTAACCGGATCGGAGAAGGCCTTCTGGTTTGCGGTAACCCATCTGGACCACCGGGGCGCCACGGCCCGTTATGAACAGGCCCGGATTATCGCGTCCTGGATAGAGAAGCAAAAGGAACCCGTCATTCTGATGGGTGATTTCAACGATGTTCCGGGATCCCCTGTTCATGAACTCCTGGTGGCGCCTGAGACCGGGCTCCTGGATACCTGGCAGGTCCTGGGTCGTGAAGAAGGCCCCCAGAGCTTCACACACCACGGCTTCACAGGCGTCCCACGCGATTCACGCATAGACTGGATTCTGGCAAGCCCACATTTCAAGATCATGGCTGCGAATATTATACGGGACCATTTCGACGGGCGCTACCCCTCGGACCATTTCCCCTATCTTGTCGACCTGGAGCCACTTTCTTTGGCGGGGATCTGCGACGATGGGAGATAGCACTTTTCCATGACGAGACGCCGGCGGAGACATCAGACCCACTCCCATGATCCGACCGTCTACACGCTTTTCGGAGATCTATTCGCCTTTTTCTCCTGAGGCGACTCCCTGTGGACCCTTTAGGGGTTTATTCCTGCAAACAGAAAGGGACGTAAACAAAGGAACAGGGGATAAAAGGCTACCAGTTTGGAGGGGAATTGACAATGAAGATGACATTTTCCCATTTTCCGGGATTGTACCATCTGTGGAGGGTTTCAGATCGATAATACATGAGATCACCTTCTTGCAAATGGTATTCCTGATCATTCAGGTAGTAGATCACTTCACCCCGAATGACGTAGACCAGTTCCTCACCAATGTGGCTGCTTGCGACTTTTCGACCCTGCCCGGGTGGGTTGACATAAAGAGTGGCTTGAAGGTTTGCGCTATTTCTCCTGACAAGGGATTCGCAGTATGCGTCGGATTCTTCCAGCTTGAGGACAATGCCATCCCCTTTTCGAGTGACTGCCCCCATTTTCTGCTCTTCTTCACCCGCAAACAGACGAACCATGGTCATGTCGAGAAACTTTGTGATTTTCCATAGGTTTTCAACGGAAATATTGACTTTTCCGCGCTCAAACTGGCTCAGAAAACTCACACTGAGGTCCGTCCCCGAAGCCAGTTGATCGAGGGAGATTCTTTTCTCTTTCCTCGCCGTACGGATGTTTGCCCCCAAGAGGCTGTTATAATTGGGCGCATGTTCCATTATAAGAATTGCAAAAAACCCTTTTTGTCTGATTAAATGTTTCTCAAATAAATCACTGTTAGGTTTTTTTAATAGCAGATTCCAATTAGAATTGCAACTACATATTTTGAATTATTTCTTTATATTATAATCATTGTCTCTGTTTGGATGGATGAGAATATTTTTCGAAAAGCTTTTTTCATATTGCCTTCAACAAAAAATTTATTTTTAATATACTGAAGAAAATATTTGATATTCACTCTTCGCCTTGTTAGGATACGGAATAGATTTTCCCGCCCCGATTAGTCATTATTTTCATGAGAGGCTTATATGGCATCCCTGAAAGTTACTGTGGAAAAAATTGATGGGTACTGTAATCAGCCGATGCTGGTTGGAGACTATATCATCATTGATGGTGGCAAACTGATTATTCCCGAAGGTAAGCACATGTGCCTTTGGGCCTTGCAGAGCATGATGCCGATTTTCCCTGTGTTGCAAAGGGCCGAAAAAAAAGAAGGTGACTGGGCCACAAAAGTCAATCAATTCTGTTGCCCCGACCCCAAGGGCTTAGTCCACTATCGCGTAGAAAGGATGGAGTCCCCATGATCATAGTGAATCCCCGGAAGTGCTCGGGATGCCTCCGTTGTCAAGTCAACTGCTCTTTCTTCCATACAGGGAGCGTTGGGCGAAGCAGGTCTAGGGTAAAAGTGGTCAAGATAGAGGGAATGGGCATTGACTATCCGGTTTTGTGCAGGCAGTGCGAGGAACGCTTCTGTACCCGGTGCCCCGAATCGGCCATTGAGATAGGGCCTTACGGCCAGGTCATTGTCTCCCCCACTCTGTGCGTCTCCTGTGGTACCTGCGAAACATTGTGCCCAATCGGTGCCATTGAACTCTTTGAAGATATACCCTATGTCTGCGATCTTTGCGGCGGTGAGCCAAGATGTGTAATGGAATGCAATATGGGGGCTATAGAGTACGAACCTGATTCCAATGAACTTGTGAGCCTGCAACCGTTCAAGGAAGGCGCCAGGGGGCAGAGCCCAGAGGCAAAGCGCATTAGATATGCTCTTGAAATGACAAAAGGAATGCGGGAACAATGGAAGTCCAGTGTGGGGGGATAAAATGCTTTACGGATACAGTGGACACATTCTTCGGGTTGACCTGAGCAGTGGGAAGATCATTCGGGAAAAAAGCGACCCCCATTACATGTTGAAGGCCATCGGCGGTCGCGGCTTGAATTCCTTGCGGCTCTATGATGAATTGCGCCGCGATATCGACCCCTTGTCACCCGAAAATATCCTGCTCATCGGCGTTGGGCCCCTGACCGGGTCGCTCCTCAGTTCATCGGCCTATATGACTATCTCAGGAAAATCCCCCATGACCGGCATCCTTGGTGATTCCGCGGCCGGAGGATTTTTTGGTCCTGAATTGAAACAGGCCGGATACGACCAGATTATCATTACCGGAAAGGCAGACAAGCCGTGTTATCTGCTCATAGCAGACGACCACGTGGAGATCAAAGAGGCTTCACATCTGTGGGGTTCGGATATCTGGCAGACAACATCCGCCATCCGTCAGGAGTTGACCGACAATGCCTTCCAGATCGCTGCCATCGGGCCGGCCGGTGAAAATCTGGTCAAATTTGCCACGGTTGCCTGCAACAATTCCAGAATGTTCGGAAGGACAGGCATGGGTTGTCTGTTCGGATCGAAAAACCTCAAGGCGATCGCTGTCAGGGGCACCACGCCGGTCTCCATCGCCGACACGCTCACGTACATGGACTTATGCAGGGAATTGGATCGCCGGATACTGGCCCACCCGGAATGGAATGATCGTCATGCCCTTGGGTCTACCCTCCTCATGAAGGCACTCAACAATATTGGCATTCTGCCCACCAATCACTTTCAGAAGGGCGTTTGTGAATACGTCGACAAGATCAGCGGGCAGGAACTGGCCGAAAAATTCAAGGTCAAGAATAAGAGCTGTTTCAATTGCAATATACACTGCTCCCGCTATTACATCACCGGTGATGTCGAATCGGAGGGCCCCGAATTTGAGACCCTTTGCAGCTACTCCTCACGCATCGGTGTCGACGATCTCCATTTCACCCTAAAGATGGCCGCCTATCTCAATCGCATGGGAATAGATGCGCTCAGCAGTGGTGAAACCATCGGGTGGGCCATGGAATGTTTCCAGCGTGGACTCTTGAACAAAGACGACGTGGACGGCCTGGATTTCACCTGGGGCAACAAAGAGACCATAGAAGAGATTCTTGGGCTGATTGTACAACGAAAAGGAGTGGGCGATGCATTTGCAGAAGGAACCCGCTCCCTTTCAACGAAGTTCGGTCGGGGGAGCGAAAAATATGCGCTTCATGTCAAAGGCCTGGACATCATATGTGGAGACCCAAGGGGGATCAAGGC
Organism: Desulfatiglandaceae bacterium; assembly: GCA_049282265.1. Lineage (GTDB taxonomy): Bacteria > Desulfobacterota > DSM-4660 > Desulfatiglandales > Desulfatiglandaceae > CAYUCJ01. The sequence goes on from JBAPTR010000162.1 coordinate 99,260, forward strand.
CTTCGGCCTCACCTATGCCATTGCCTCCCGGGGGGCGGATCATCTGAGGGCCGAGCCCTTCTTCGAGTTGACCGAGCGCTATGACGAGGCCGAGAAGCGGTGGGGAATTCGCGACATCGCAAATCGACTCTCAAATAACGGGAAAGCGGTCCTTGTAGAATATACCGAACGACAGGCGCTTCTGACTGATTGCATGACCATGTGCAAGAATATCGGTCTCTCCATGGATATTTTGGATTTCGATCTGGCCGGGAGACTGCTGAAGGCCGGAACCGGACTGAATTTCACCCCGGAAAGGGTGGAAAAGAGTCTTAGGGGAATCATCGATGCCGACCGGAAAATGAACATTGACTTCGGGATCGATGCATCCATGGATACATTACCTCGTCGTTTCACACACGAGTCCCTTGAAGAAGGGCCTTCTAAAGGCCAGGTCGTGCCCATCAAGGAGATGGTCAAGGAATACTACCGGCTGCGCGGCTGGGACGAAGAGGGAAGGCCCGCTTGATTAACTTACGATTTCAGTATAGACTGGATTTTATCCGTAAATGGCCTTTCTCCGCAATCTCTGTGGAAATTGGGGGAGTTTCTTTGGTTCCGCAAATGTGCAGGACACGCAACCCTTGATTTTTCTCGCTCAAGGTCCGGAATCTTCCACTTGATTTTGCAAATTCCGATAGTTCGGGACTGGAGTGCGAACTTCATTGTGCCCAATATTTATTTGTGGATGGGCAATAGACTAGGGTGTTTACATTCTGTTAACCAGCTTTATTGAGGAGGGGAAAAGATGAAAAAGTCATTGGTGTTGCTTTTTTCTGTGATCGCAGCTGTTTTGTTTTCGTTCGAAGTCGGTTTTTGCAGAGATGTATCCAAAGGCATACATGTTGGGGACGCCGGTGCCTTCACCGGGGATGCCGCCGCACCCTGTATGGAGATTTTCAATTCCGCACAGATTGCTGTGGATGAGTGGAACGCAAAAGGCGGTATTCATGGCGTAAAAATCAAGCATATCATGGGAGATGATGCCATGGACCCCGCCCAGGGCGTCAACGTGGCCTATAAGTTTGCCGCCGACAAGTTGATGTACGGGGTGATCGGTCCTCCCATGAGCCACATAGCTCAGGCCACTCTCAAAATTTACGGCAATGCGAATCTTGCCTGCATTACCACTGCTGCCTCCAAACCCAATTTGACGGAACAGGGCTACAAACACTTCTTCAGGGTGAATGCGAGAAATGACGCACATGGATGGAACTGCGCCCTCTTCATGAAGAGATATCTCAAGGCCAAGAAGGTTGCCATTCTCAACGAAAAAGTCGCCTATTGTGAAAATATGGCAAGCGAAACCATAAAGGGGCTGAAAAAGCTAGGTATAACTAACATTATGCAGGACACCATTGTTGCAGGTTCAAAGGATTTTTCTGCAGTTCTCACCAAGGTAAAAGCCTTCAACCCGGATGTGCTGTTTTTCATTGCCACTGCCGCCCCTGATCAGGCCATAGGTGTTCGACAGATGAAAAACCTTGGTATCCATGCAATCTTTTTCGGGACCGAAGGTGCCAGGGACAAGAAAGACTTTATAGCCGCGGCTGAAGGCGCAGCAGAAGGAGCTTACGTCTACCATTTCTCCCCGGACATATTCTCAATCCCGGCGGCCCAAGGGTACATAAAAGAATATGAGGCCAAGTACGGCACGATCAGTGGATTCGGCCCGCCGGCCTATGAGGCCATGAACATCCTGCTGACGGCTATTGATAAGGCAGCCCAGGATGGACAAATCAGCAGAAAAGAAGTAATCAAATATCTTCATCAGACAAAGGGCTATAAGGGGATTCTTGGCTTTCCTGTCACATTTGATGAAAAGGGTGATCTGGAAGGCGGGGCCACCTATTTCTTCAAAGTGGTCGGAAATGACTTCAAACAGGTTGCGGTTATGACCGGAAAATAGAGGATTAAGAAGGGCCTTAGCCCTCATTCGGGTTAAGGCCTTTTCTTCCTGCCTGAATACCCGCTGACAAAGCGTAACAGGGTTTTCTTCGTGGAATACTACCTTCAGCAATTGCCCCAACAGCTCATGAACGGCCTCACATTGGGTGGTGTCTATGCCCTTATCGCCATAGGTTACACCATGGTGTACGGCATCCTTTTCATGCTGAATTTCGCCCATGGCGAAATCTATATGATCGGGGGCTTTGCCGGCTGGTGGGTCCTGCATCTCCTGAGCGTCAACAACCAACCGGTCATGAACGCCGCCCTGATCATATCACTAATGATTATCATAGCGATGGCCGTTTCCGGCCTGCTCGGCATTTTGGTGGAGAGATTCGCCTATCGTCCCCTCAGGCAGGCACCCCGCATCAATCTACTTCTCAGTGCCCTCGGCGTTTCCATATTTCTGCAGAACCTGATACTGAACTTTCAAGGGGCAAGGCCTCGTTTTTTTCATGTTACATCCCTCGTCCCCGAAAATATCCGGATCATTGAAATGGGAAGTGTTGTTTTTTCTTTCATGAGGGTACTTGTCATTGTCATTTCATTCCTTCTCATGGGCCTCCTGACCTATATGATAAACAAGACAAAAACAGGCAAGGCCATGAGGGCAACGGCACAGGACATAGAGGCCGCAACCTTTATGGGCATCGATACGGATCGAATTATTGTCTATGTATTCCTGATTGGCTCGGCACTTGGGGGTGCTGCGGGAACCCTTGTCGGCCTGCTCTTCACGCAGGTAGACTATTATGTGGGATTCCAAGCCGGTCTGAAGGGGTTTACCGCCGCAGTCCTCGGGGGCATTGGAAATATTTCAGGTGCAATGCTGGGAGGCATTATTCTCGGTTTGACCGAGGCCCTGGCAACCACCTTCTTCCCAGCGGCCTATAAGGATGTCATTGCCTTCGCCATCCTCATCATTGTCCTCATCTTCAGGCCGTGGGGATTGATGGGAGAAAAAATCCCTGAGAAAGTTTGATGATACCCAACGAAATCGTCTCATTCACCGGCGCTCAGGGGGAGAATCTGAAGCTCTTTTTCGGACACTTTCTCATAGTGCACTTGGCATCCAACTCCGGCATGGACGGCTATTTGGGGTATACGCCTCCGGAGGCCTTGGCGCTCTCTAACAGCTACTTTTTTCCCCAAATCGGCGTCCATCCCCTCCGGGGTGTTTAGAAAGGGGCTGAAAAAGGGTGTCAGGTTCTTATCCACTTTGTTGCTTATAGGCTGCCGCTTGCGGCATAAACCAGCTTTTACCATTCCATCAAGTTTTAAGGACGAAATATCTGTGGCTTGGGAAACGGGCGGGAAAAATAGACTCATAATCTACACAAGCATCCTTGTTGTACTGGCTGTCTTGCCGTATCTCATGCCCAGCGGTTACTGGCTGAGAATCTACGGAATCACAGGGATCTATGTTATGCTCTCCCTGGGTCTGAATGTGGTGGCAGGGTTCGCCGGGCTCCTGGATCTCGCTTACGTAGCCTTTTTCGGCATAGGCGGTTACACCTTCGCCCTTCTGTCCTCCGCCCAGTTCAATATTCATCTGCCCTTTCTGCTTGTATTGCCCCTCGCTGCTGTTGTAACCATGGGTTTTGGCTTCGCCCTCGGAGCCACCAGCATCCGACTGCGGGGTGACTACCTTGCCATAGTCACATTGGCCTTTGCCCAGATTTTCAAACTCATGTTGATCAACCTCGACCAGCCCGTGGATATAACCGGAGGCGTCAACGGGATCTATGGTTTTGATGCCATCAACATCCTTGGAGTCAGGATTGTCTCTCCTGAGGCCTATGCCTACCTTATCTGGTTTTCGGCACTCGTGGTCATCGTCGGATGCCTTCGCCTGAAAAACTCACGGTACGGCAGGGGCTGGAACGCCATTAGAGAGGATGAGCTTGCGGCGCGAGTATTGGGCGTCAACGCCACCTTGATGAAACTCAAGGCCTTTGCCGGAGGGGCATTCATTGCCGGGGGAACGGGCGCCCTCTTCGCGTCTTTTCAGGACTCCGTCTTTCCGAACAATTTTGATTTTCAACAGCTCGTCATCATCTATTGCATGGTCATTCTGGGCGGACTTGGAAACATACCGGGCATTGTCCTTGGTGCTGTCCTCCTATCCGTCTTGCCGGAATTTCTCCGCGAGTATGGCGCCTATCGCATGATGTCCTACGGCCTCATCCTCATCCTTCTGATGGCCCTGAGACCCCAGGGTCTCCTCGGTTCCATAGGTATCCTTACAAAAGCGAAAAAGCGACCAGACAAAGACGAGACAGGCGTCCTCAAGGCATCCACTGATCTCTACTATGAAGGTGCCCCGGAGACAACATCCAACGGGGCAGGTAAAAAGAAATTCTCTAAAGGAAGACGTGTTGTTCTGGCACTCAAAAGCGTGGCCATGAAGTTCGGTGGCGTTACGGCTGTCATCAACCTGGATTTCAATCTCTTTGAAAGGGAAATTCTGAGCATCATTGGCCCTAACGGGGCTGGAAAATCAACGGTTTTCAACCTTATTTCAGGTATTTATAAACCCATTGAAGGTTCGATTACATACAATGGATCAGAAATTTCCGGGCTGAAACCGCATCAGGTGCTAAAGGCGGGTATCGCAAGGACCTTCCAAAACCTGAGGTTGTTCAACAAAATGACCGTTCTTGATAACGCCAAGGTCGGTCAATTTCATGGGACCAGATCCGGTCCCCTGTCGATCCTCTTCCATCTGCCCCGCTACAAAAGGGAGGAGGCCGAATCAGACAGACACGCCCGGGAAATACTTGAACTTTTTGGGAAAAGGCTTACTGGATATCGCCTTGATCAGGAGGCCATGTTTCTCTCTTATGCAAACAGGAGACGCCTTGAGATTGCCCGGGCCATTTCCACGAATGCAAGAGTCCTCATGCTGGATGAGCCTTCGGCAGGGATGAATCCACAGGAAACATCCGAAATTACTCAATTTATCAAGGAACTACGGGATGTCTACGGCTACACCATATTGTTGATCGAGCACAAACTAAACCTGGTAAGGACCATATCCGACAGGGTTATCGTACTGGACTACGGGAGAAAGATAGCCGAGGGAAGCTATGAAGCCGTCGCCAATAACGAACAGGTGATTGAAGCGTATCTGGGAAGGAAGGCCCGCTAGTACATGATCAGCACGCCAATTCTTGAACTTGTTGATGTGGATACCTACTATGGGAACATCCAGGTGCTCTATGGGATCAACATAGAGATCAATGGGGGGGAATTGGTCTGTCTGCTGGGAGGGAATGCATCCGGAAAATCCACGACGCTCAAGACCGTGCTCGGCGTATGCAAGATCAGGAAAGGTGCCCTGAAATTTAATGGCGAAAGGATCAACGGCGAATCCACGAAAAATATCATTTCAAGGGGAGTGGCCATCGTCCCTGAAAACAGAAGAATCTTCCCAAGGATGACTGTTCTTGAAAACATGGAAATGGGCGCCTACCTCCGGACCGACAGAGAAGAGGTCAAGAGGGATATTGAAAGGATGTTGACCCTTTTTCCCGCCTTGAAGGACAGACTCCTTAGCTTGGGGATCACATTGAGCGGAGGCGAACAACAGATGCTGGCCATGGTGCGGGCACTCCTTTCCAATCCGAGCCTTCTTCTGATGGATGAACCCTCCATGGGCCTCGCACCTATTCTTGTGGATCAGCAATTTGAACTTATCCAACAAGTAAACAGACGGGGAACGGCAGTTTTTGTAGTCGAACAGAACGCCAACATGGCCCTTTCCATTGCAGACCGCGGGTATGTCCTTCAGACCGGGGCCATCGTCCTGGCCGATACCGCCCAAAACCTGCTCAACAATGAAATGATGAAAAGGGCCTATCTCGGAGGAGAGGGTTAGGGACTCAACATGGACATTCACAGGGAATCATTTATTTTTGGTATGATAACCGCCTTTGCGGAATGCCTGGCCAATGAAAGCAAAAGGGCGGCCTTTTCTCCTCCCTTCTATCCGGAGGACTATCCCATAATCAGGGCTGAGGCAGAGAGAATTGCCGAAGAGCAGTGTATCTCCCTATGGTATGAGAATAACCATGATATCCCCTCTTCCAAAAGAATCGTCTGGTTCGTCATGTTCAAATATCCGGAAGTACTCGATGAATACAGGCGGATCAGAAATGAGGGTCACAATCCTGCCTGGGATCTTGAACCATTCTCTTCGTTGCTCAGCTATGGGAATGTCTGGGGACGGGGTGCGGAAAAGGTCACTCCCGCCATGCGGGAGAAAATTTCCGGGAAAGTCATGCCCACCGTATCAAGGGTCCTTTTCAAGAACGGAGGCTGGCCCCCTGAAAGACCTTGATACCATCACCCTTAATAGGGTTACTTCCCGATATAACGACTGGAAAAGGTTTTGAGCCGGTATCCTTCCGCAAAAAATTCAATAAGGCTTACAGCGTCGTATACCGGAACGCCCAGAAGCCTCTGGATATCGGACCGAAATGTGATCAAGTTGGTGCATTCCAGGATAACGGCACCTATGGGCCTTCCGATAAACCGTTTTGCAACCTCCAGAACGCCTTTTTTCATCTCTTTCACATCCAGCTCACTTCCACGCTCAATAACGACCCTCCGGAATTCCGAACACCCTTCCATGCCCTGTATGATTAATCGCTCTCTTCGGGCGCCTGCCGCCTTCAGATGTTCATCTTTCAAGAGGCGCGTGTCCCCCGTTATGAGACCGATCTTTTTTTTATCGGGCAAGAAATTTCCGATAAGAGGGATAAGGTTCAGGGACGAGCCCAGAAAAGGGACATTTACGGCCTTTGATATCTCTTTCTGAAAAAGGGAAAACAGGCCGCAGTCGGCGGCTATAAAGGCAACACCTTCCTTTTCCAAATCCATTGCGGCCTTCACGATCAGCTGAAGATTGTCTTTTCGAATATCAACCAGATCCTGAAAAGGAAAACCCCTGATCACGGCATACCGGACAGGGAAAGGAAATGTCTCGGCATGACCGGGATCACCCGGGATCCTCGGAATCGTTGAATCCATCATCAAGATACCAACCAACTGTCCATAATTGGTCGTCCCCCCTGAGATGCAACCTTCCATGGGAAACCCTCCTTCGGGGAATATAAATAGGATCAGAAAGCCACCCACGGCGGACCGTAGGACGGCTAATCTGAAAGCGTACTGATATATAGACCTTGACCAAGACCCTGTCAATCATATATCACTCATTTAGGCGCAGGGATGTTTCATCTCGGATTTTCCTGTTTGCTCTAAATAATGCGATTTGAAAAAGATAGGCGACTGCTTGAAAAATACTGTTGAGGTATTATTTTAAAGAGATATAATAATGACTTCGTAAAAAATCATCATCGTGCCCATGGATGGCCAGGCAAATCACGGACCAAGCCATCACCGAAGGAGAGCATACGCTATGCAGGGAAACGTCTTAGGAACCATTGAGATTTTATTAGATCAACTCCAGGATCTGCGAGGTCATCTTTGACTTAGATCAAAAAAAGGAAGACCTCAAAGAACTTGAAAAGCTAATGGGTCGGACCGATTTCTGGCAGAGCGACCAAAACGAGGTGACGCGCATCAGTCAGGAACGGGCTTCTTTGAGTGAACATATTGAACGCTGGGAAAAATTCTACCAGGAGACGGAGGACGCCAAGATCTTCGCCGAAATGGCCCTGGAAGAAGAGGATGATTCAGCCCTCAGGGACGTGGAAAAAGACGTCACGCGGCTCCAGGAAGAGATAAAGGGGCTCGAGTTTCGATCCCTGCTGGGAGACCGGGACGACAGGCTCAATGCCATCCTGGCCATCAATGCCGGCGCCGGCGGCACGGAGGCCCAGGACTGGGTGGAAATGCTCTACAGGATGTATATCCGGTGGTGTGAAAGCAGGTCACTGAAAGTCCAGGTTATTGACCACCTTGAAGGAGACGAAGCCGGCATAAAGAGTGTCACCTTCACGGTGACCGGCCCATACGCCTACGGCTATCTGAAATCCGAGCACGGGATTCACCGCATGGTGCGTATTTCCCCCTTTGATGCGACCGGGAGGCGTCATACCTCCTTTGCGTCTGTCTCTGTCCTCCCCGAAGTGGACACGAACATTGAAGTCGACATTGATGAGAAGGACCTCCGGATCGATACCTACCGGGCCAGCGGTCCGGGCGGACAGCACGTCAATAAGACCAGCTCGGCGGTCCGCATCACCCATTTTCCCACGGGAATCGTTGTCCAGTGTCAGAACGAAAAATCCCAGCATCGCAACAAGGACATGGCCATGAAGGTGCTCCGTTCCAGGCTGTACGAGCTGGAAAAAGGAAAACGGGAAGAAAAAAAGCACGCGTTGCACGACTCGCAGAAAGATATCGCCTGGGGAAGCCAGATCAGGTCCTATGTCTTTAATCCATACCGCATGGTGAAGGATCACCGGACCAACCTGGAAGTGGGAAGCGTGGAAAAAGTGATGGATGGAGGCATAGACCCTTTTATCGACGCCTATCTCCGGATGCGCTAGAGCCTGTCATGAAATAAGTGTTGCATTAAGGTGCTAATGTAATACCTATTTCATTGCAGGCCTTTATCCTCCCTGATAAACTTGGTCAATGCTCTTGATATAGCTCTTGATGCCATCGGAGATACCTGCCGTTACCTTCGCCTGGTAGGTGTGAGTCACGAGTCGCTTCCGCTCCCGCGAATTTGTGATAAACCCCGTCTCCACCAGTATGGCGGGCATTTGCGCCCCTATCAGGACATAGAAAGGCGCCTGCTTGACACCCAGACTCTTGATGGATCCGTAGCGGCCGTTCAGGTCCGACAAGACCCCATTTTCAACCCTATGTGCCAACCTGCTCGATTCGTGAATTTTGGTGTTCAACATGAGATCGTTCAGTATCCGTTCAAGGTCGCTGATGCTCTTTTCAGAGGTGGCATTTTCCCTGGCCGCCAACATCACCGCATTTCTATCCGTCGCCATGTTCAGGAAATAGGTCTCGATGCCATGCACCCGGGGATTTCTGTGGGCATTGACGTGGAGTGAAATGAAGAGATCCGCCTTTTTCATATTGGCGATGGCCGTTCTTCGTTCAAGGGGGATGAAGACGTCCTTGTCTCTCGTCAGGTAAACCTTACAGCCGATCTCTTTCCTGATCCTGTCTGCCAGCTTTTTCGCCATGGCCAGGGTAATATCCTTTTCCCTTATCCGCCCACGGTAACAGCCGGGGTCTTTTCCACCGTGACCCGGATCTATGACGATTGTCTTTACATTAAGCCCAAGCTGTCGGGCCAGAGAGACGGCCTTGTCCGGCACCTTGGATTTCCTGATGCCCTTCCGAGCGTGCCGTTTGCCCGGCACGGCAGCGATCCCCGTGACGACCCCCTTTTCCTCTTGTTTCCTGACATCCACCACGATCCTGAAGGGGTCATAGAGTTGGAAGACATTGTAAGTTCCGATGCTGTTGATGTCCAGGACCACCCGGACCTTGGTCTTCCGGTACTGACCCGCCCTCACCCTTTCAAGGAGATCGCCTTTAATGGGAATGGAACTATCGATTTCCTTGCTTACACGCGCATTGTCAAGGTCCAGGTAGAGTCTTCCCGGCTGTTTGTTCCTACGGTCCCTCTTGAGCAGGTGGTAGCCGTATTTGATGGGGGCATTCGCGTCAACAACCACCCTCGTGTAACTCTGGGTGGACCAGTGCCGTATGTCCGTGACCAATACCGGTCCGGACGGATCGCTGACGGGCTTCTCTTTCTCCCTGGCCTCCTCTTCCCTGCCGAGTTCGGCCCCAAGCTTTTCCACTCTGGCCCTGGCCTTCGCTCGCATATCTCCATCAGGAAATTTTATATCGACCTTCAGAAATTCCACGTAGGCCTGGGGCTTCTCCTTTTTCTGGCGATAATAAATCTCTCCGATCCTGAACTGGGCGTCGTCCGCCAGGCTGTTGGACTTGTAGGACTCAACCACCTTTCTGAAGAGTTCAATGGACTTGTCAAGGTCCTGTGCCTGGCCGCTGTACCTGTAGAGTCTGCTGTAAAGGTCGGCCGCTTTGAAAAGAGCCCACGGAGCCTCCTCGGCGTTTGGGTATTTCGAGTAGATCCTCTGGTATTTCTCTATACAGCGAATCCAGTTATGGCGGTATTTTCTCTTGCTGGCGGACCCGAAAAGGGTCTTGCGGCTGCTATCCGCCTGTTTCAGGAGACCGGCGGGCTTTCCCGTGGCCCCGTAAAGCATTGCGGTGGTGCCCACCAGGAGACTCAAGGTTAAGAATAACAGAAGGATAGTTCTGTGAGTCCGGGTTTTCATCCAGCCGGGTTCCCTTTCACATATTCTTTCATTTTGTTGAGCTCCATAAGGGCTTCCAAAGGTGTCATCGTAGAGATATCTGTTTCCCTGATCCATTCAACAATCCTTTGGTCGCGGCCTCCGAAAAGATTGAGTTGCACCACTTCATGGGGCCCCATTTTTCGGCGAGTCTGCGCCAGAAGGGGCCTGCCCGCCTCGTCCAGGTCTTCCCCTTCCAGGTTTTCAAGGATTTCCCTGGCCCTTTTCAGGACATTTTCGGGGACACCCGCGATTTTCGCAACCTGAATGCCGTAGCTTCGACTGGTACCACCAGGCACGAGTTTTCTCAGAAAGATGATCCGTTCGTTCCATTCCTTCACGGCAATATTGAAGTTCTTTACCCTGGATTTCGTGGTCACAAGTTCCGTGAGTTCGTGGTAGTGGGTGGCAAAGAGCGTTCTCACGCCCTTTCCATCCCGGTCGTGCAATGCCTCCGCCACGGCCCATGCAATGCTCAACCCGTCAAAGGTACTCGTGCCCCTCCCTATCTCATCCAGAATAACGAGACTCCTCGGGGTTGCGTGCCTGAGGATATTGGCCGTCTCGTTCATTTCCACCATAAAGGTGCTTTGCCCCCTGGTCAAGTCATCGGAAGCCCCCACCCGGGTGAAAATCCGATCTACCAGCCCTATTGAAGCCCTTGAAGCAGGCACGAAACTCCCCATCTGGGCCATAAGCACGGTGAGGGCAACCTGCCGAAGGATAGTGGATTTTCCCGCCATATTCGGGCCGGTAATGATGAGGAGTTCTTGTTCTCTGTCATCCAGGACGATGTCATTAGGGACGAAATCTTCCTCCCTTACGGTCTTCTCAACCACCGGATGCCGCCCGTCCCGGATATCTATGCGCAGGGAATGGTTCACTTCGGGACGCGAATAATGATTCTGTTCAGCAGTTTCCGCAAGCCCGACGATGGCGTCTATTCCAGCTATGAGACCGGCTGTCTCTTTGATTCTCTTATTTTCTCCGGCGATATCATCACGGACCTTTTCAAAAATCTGGAACTCCATGTTTATGCGCTTGTCTTCTGCGCCGAGGACCCTTTCCTCCATGGCCTTGAGATCTTCCGTGATGTAGCGTTCCCCGTTGACGAGCGTCTGTTTCCTGATGTAATTGTCAGGAACGAGGTGCTGATTCACTTTTGATATTTCAATATAATAGCCGTAAATCCTGTTATATCCCACCTTGAGACTTGCTATCCCTGTCCGCTTCTTCTCTCTAAGGGCAAAGTCCGAAATCCAGGTTTTGCCGTCCCGGCTCAAGCTGATCAAACCATCCAATTCCCGACTGTACCCTTCCTTGATAATCCCCCCCTCCCTGATGGATACTGGCGGTTCCTCGTGGATGGACTCATCAATAAGCTGCGCCACATCTTCCAGTTTGTCAAGGCCTTGCGCCATGTCAGCCAGAAGAAGGCTGGGGGAGGTGCTCAATCTGGCCTTGATTTCCGGGAGTATCCGGAGCGAAACCTTGAGGGCAAGAAGGTCACGGCCATTGGCCCTGCCCAGGACTACGCGCCCGTTCAACCGCTCCAGGTCATAGATCTCCGAGAGGATTTCCCGCAGTTCTTCCCGCAGGACCGGGTCCTCCTTGAGACATGCTACGGCAGCCAGACGTTTCTGTATTTTTTCAAGGTTGATCAACGGATAGGCCACCCATTTTTTGAGAAGCCGGCTCCCCATCGGGGTAACGGTGCAGTCCAGGATCTGGATCAGAGATCCTTTTGCGGATCTGCGCCTCATGGTCTTCAGGAGTTCAAGGTGTGAGCAGGTCGCCTCATCAAGGAACATGTAATCGCCCAGCCTGTAACTGACGATATCCTTCATATGATCGGGGTTCCCCTTCTGGGTTTCCCGGAGATAGGATACGATGGCACCCGCTGCCGGGATCCCCGCACGCATGTCCTCGCATCCAAAGCCCACCAGCGATTGCACGCCAAGCTGTTCCTTCAGGATCGCTTCCGCCCTTCCGGGGTCGTATGCATCGGGGTTCAACATCTCCAGCGTGAGATGGGAAAGGGCCTTTTCATCACGAAGCCCCGTATCCTCCGTGATGAGAACCTCAGCAGGGTCTATCCTTCCCAATTCGTCCAGGAGTTCTTCCAGCCCTCTCACTTCGGTGACCCTGAACTCACCTGTAGATAGATCTGCATGGGCGAGGCCGAATGTGCCGTTTCCGTCTGAGGCAATAGCTGCCAGATAGAGGTTTTTTTTCTGATCAACTTCCGCCTCGTCCACGATGGAACCCGGGGTCACGACGCGAACCACTTCCCTTTTAACGATTCCTTTGCTGGCACCGGGGTCTTCCACCTGATCGCAAATGGCGACCTTCCGGCCGCTGTCTATCAACCGTGCAATGTAGGATTTTGAGGCGTGGTGGGGGACGCCGCACATGGGCACTTTTTCGCCGTTGTAGGCCCCACGGGCGGTGAGGGTGATGCCGAGAATTCTGGAGGCGATTTGCGCGTCTTCAAAGAACATTTCATAGAAATCTCCCATTCTGAAAAAAAGGATGGCATCCGGGTACCGGCCCTTAATGCCCAGGTATTGTCTGAGCATGGGTGTGAGCTGGCCCATCCTATTTTTCACTGTTTCTTTCATCCGGTTCGGGGAACGTGCTTGGGGATGGGAGAATGGCGGGCACATCTATTTCGGTGGAGTCGGCCAGACCTATGGTATCCCACTTCTTGCATTGGGGACACTGCCACTGCAAATCCACCGGCTCGTATCCACATTGGGAGCACTGAAATCTCAGATAAGGCATTTGGAGATATTCCAGGAGTTCACGATAGGCATCCAGGGCCTCCTCGTTCCTGTCTTGAGAGAGGAGAATTTCTCCTTTAAAACGCCTCGCTTCCCAGAAACTCGGGGCAAGTCTCAACGCATTCTCCAACTCCCGGAGCGCCCCTTCCCAATCCATCTCATTATGGAGGTAACGGGCCAGGGCCAAATAGGTAAAGGCGTCGGGGTGCAGTTCGGCGGACTCCCTGAGAAAGGTCTCCACAGGTTTCAAGTTCCTCATTTTCGCATAGGCCCCTTCCAGGCGGCGATAGGCAAGAAATGTGAATTTTGGCGCAACTTCTCCGACCTTTTGCCACTGGAGTATGGCCTTTTTGTAGTCCTGTTTCTGAAAATAGAGATCCCCAAGGTGCAAGTGGGCGTCAATGCAATCGGGATGGGTCGACAGGGCCTTGATCAAAAAGGACCGTGCTCTTCCGAGTTCCCCCTTTTCTACAGAGGCCTTTCCACACTCCACCAGATGATGTGCGAGAATGTGGGAATGGCTGCCCTTCGTTAGACGAGCGATCTTTTGCCTGGTACGGTAGGCATTTTCCCAGTCCTTCAGCTCTTCATATATCTTTTCAATTTCCTCCAGCGTTTCCACATTCGAGGTGTCTTTCTCGGCTACCTTCAGAAAGGTCTCAAGGGCACGGTTCAAAAAACCGCCTTTGCGATAGTCCACGCCAAGATCGAACAGGGCGCCCAATTTGATCTGCGATTCGATATTCGGTCTTAAAATGATACTCTGCCGAATACGGATGGCTCGGCCGATATCTCCCTTGGAGCGGTAAAGGTTCCCCAAGGCCACATAGGTCTCAATGGTCTCCGAGTCCACCTGAACGGACTTGGTGAATTGCTCGATTGCCTGATCGTGATCATTGCTCAGGATGTACTGAATCCCCTTGAGAAAAGCGGTGTCCCCTTTGACGGAAACCTCCCGGGGACTCTTGTTGTTGACGCCCTTTTTCCACATCCCGAGCACCAGTCCAAGAGAAAACGCAATGCAAATCCCCAGGGTCAACTCAAGGTTGTCCGGCCCCTGGAACCACTGCCAGAAGGTTGTCCACATGTTTCAATGGCTCCTGTCCATAAGACTCATCGCAACGGTCGCCTATTCCACATCCTGCTCTCCTCCCGATCTCATCTCTTCCGCAGTAACCGGGAGATTCCGAAGGGACTGAAGTTCCTGATCCTTTCCCCTGGACTCCTTCATGAGCATTCTGATCTCCTTTTTCAAACGGAAGCGTTCCGTTATCCCGTAAAACCCTGTAAAAACAACACCGAGCAAAAAGGCGATGATAACGACCAGGTAGAGCGACATGGGCGGGGTCTCGTGGTTGAAGAAAAGCAGGTTCAACCTGAAGTTCACCTGGGATGCCATCACACTGTAGTTCTGAACCGCTACGGTAATAATCAGAAGTACAAACAGGATGACCAGCACTACCCTTACATGTTTCATATGTCACCTCCACTATACCTTTTAATATTTTGAAACAACGGAAGTAATTTTCCATATGTTTCTTGAATATGTTCGGGAATAACCCGTACGGCTCCCACCACGGTCATATAGTTCGTGTCACCATTCCACCGGGGAACGATGTGGAAATGCATGTGTTCTTCCACGCCGGCCCCTGCTGCCCTTCCAAGGTTCAAGCCCACATTGAATCCTTCAGGGTTCATCACTTTTTTCAAAACACCGATGGACATCCTGACCAGGTCGAGGAGATCAAGCATCTCCTCTTTTGAGAGGGACTCAAGACCGGACACATGACTCACGGGAGCAACAAGCAGGTGGCCGTTGTTGTACGGATATTTGTTCATAATGACCATGCTCAACGAACCAAGATACAGAATGAGACGCTCCTCATCCTTCCCCCTGTCGTCTCCGGGGCAAAAAATGCAGGGGCCGGCCTTCTCATCCGACAAGATATATTCCATTCTCCAGGGAGCCCAAAGTACCGTCATGGTTTTCCTTACAAAGGAATAATACGGCCCGTAATCGTTTCGCCCAATTCCAAGACACCGATACTGTGTATACCTGAGGATGCATAACCGGTTGCGGTCCCGGGATTGAAATAAAGTATGCCGTCCCGGAGATGATTGACTGCGATGTGGGAATGGCCGTAGATAATGACATCCACGTCCGTAAACTCCGATACGATGCGATCTTCAAGCCCTGCGGATGGTCCCCACCCGTGAACCAATCCCACCCGGAATGCGCCCAATTCCAGGACGGATTTTCCCGGCAGGCGCCTCTGGACCTCAAAAGGGTCCATGTTGCCGCGGACGGCGTGCAGTTCCTTTTGACCCAGGAAATCGAGGACATCCTCGGAAACGACGTCACCCGCATGCAAAAC
This sequence comes from Desulfatiglandaceae bacterium, assembly GCA_049282265.1. Taxonomy (GTDB): domain Bacteria; phylum Desulfobacterota; class DSM-4660; order Desulfatiglandales; family Desulfatiglandaceae; genus CAYUCJ01. The sequence goes on from JBAPTR010000162.1 coordinate 114,734, forward strand.
AAGGTCTTTGTCGGCCAGGTACTCCTCGAAAATACATTCAAATTCCCTGGATACCTTCTGGAGGTGGGTATCTGATAGGATACCGATCTTGATGTTCATTCTTGATAACTCTTCCTGTCTTCAAAATGCATGGCGAACGCATTCCCTCCCGAAAAAGGCGAGAGCGCTCGTTCAGCGAGTGCATATTATTGAGATAGGAGTATAACAGTACGAGGAAAAAAGACAACCCATATATTGATGACTTGGCAATCAGTCATCATCGTGCCCATGTACGGGCCTAAACAAAGAGTCCTGAGGGCTGGACTTTTATGGTTCCAATATGATTGAGGGAATGGTGAAAAGAAGGTATCGGAAGATGAGACTGAAGTGTGCTTCAGCCGGATGAACCGGGACTACCTTCAGCCCGAAAGTCACTGAGTCTGCTGCCGCTTTCTTGACATCCCTTTTTCAATTTCATCAGGCTGTCCGAAATAGATACAGTGGGCCAGACACACATTATCGGCGCAGGCGGGCTCAAGCCCCCGGTCCACCCTGTGATAGCACAGGTTGCATTTCTGTGCCACCCCCCGGTCATTGTCGAAGGCGATGGCCTGGTGGGGGCATGCGTCCATACAAAGACCGCATCCAGTACATGCTTTTTCATCCAGGATGACGATACCGTCGTCTCTCTTGACAATCGCCTCTTCGGGACAGGCCTCCACACACTCCGGTTCATCGCAATGGCGGCAGGTATTCACCCGATAGACAAAATTCAGTCTATCGCCCGCCATCCTGGGGCCATCTTCGGAGACATGGATCAGTCTGATTCCCTCGGGTGCGTGGTTTTCCTGCTTGCAGGCAACCTCACAGGCCTTGCAACCCCAGCAGGATTCATGGTCTATGATCAGTGCAAATCGGTCCATGCCCCTTTCCTTCATGAGCGCTTCTCCGGAGAGATCCTGCAAAGCAGTGTTCTGACATGGGTCGCCCCCATGGCGGGATCGCAGGCCTCGTAGGCATTGTCCGTAAGCATGTTGATGTTGGATTCATCCCAACCATGGCCGGGATCTTTTTTCTCCGGAAACCACCAGCCATGTTCCGCCGAGACGATTCTCGGATCCATGCCCGCAAAGAATTTGGCCCTCTGCCTGACCCGGGCCCGGGGAGATTCAATGATGACCCACTCCCCTTCCCTGATACCCTCTTTTTTCGCAGCATCCGGATGAATCTCCACCACCGGATCCCGATGGAGTTCCCGCAGCCAGGAAACCTGGCGGTTCTCCGAGTGAAAAAAGCCGGGTAATCGTCTCCCCGTGATCAGGATATACGGAAATTTCCGGTAAAGCTCAGGAGTACTGTAGGGACTTTCGGGTGGTTCCCGGTACCGCGGAAGAGGATCGTATCCCATACCTTCCAAAACAGTCGAATAGATTTCGAATTTTCGGGTCGGCGTAGAAAATCCCCTGGTCTCATACTTCCGGTAGAGTACGTCTCCCCGGATATAGTCCCTCTTCTTGAAATCCTGCCAGGTGATCCCTATCGGCTCCAGTATCCAGTCCAGGGCCTGCTCGAAATTGTCCCACCAATGTTCTCCTTGTCCCACCCGATGCGCAAGATCATTGAGCATCTCATGATCGGAACGGCATTCTCCCACCTGGATCACCTTTCTCCGGGGCAGGATGTAGCCGTGCCGTTTCCAGAAGTCTCCAATATAATCCATCTCGAGCCAGGTGGCGGCGGGAAGGACAATATCGGCCATCTCAGCGGTGGGGGTCATAAAGAAGTCAGCGACGGCCATGAATTCCACTTTTTTCAGGGCCCGGTAAACCTCCGCGGCATTGCCTCTCGTCATGAGGGGATTGGAACTGATAAAAAAAAGGGCCTTTACCGGGTAGGGTTTTTCTTCCAGTATGGCGTCCCAGACGCATTTGGGATTGATGATTGCGAATTGGCCGGCCAAGCGAAAACGTTCCCCACCCAGGCGCTTTTCCCGTTGGATGCCCGGGAGCATCCTGTGTGCCCCGAAGTGCCCGACATTTCGGATTCCGGGAGGTTTGAAGAGCACCTGCCCACCGGGCCTGTCAATGTTTCCCGTGATTCCCATGAGGAACATGAGGAGCCGGTCGTTATCGGCACAATTGATCTGCTGTTCAATGGCCACACCCCACTGAATGGCCGCCGGCTTGCTGGTCGCGAAAAGCCGGGCCGCTTCCCGTATTTTTGCCGCAGGGACCCAGGTGATTTCTTCCACCTTGTCCAGAGGGTACTCTTCCACCCTTCGCACAAAAGGCTCCCAGCCGTGAACATGATTCTCCACGAACTCCCTGTCATACAGCCCTTCTTCAATGATCACCTGGAGCATGCCCAGGGCCAGGGCCGCATCGGTGCCAGGCCTGAGAGGGAGCCACACATCGGCGCGCGCTGCGATTCTGGTCAGCCTCGGGTCAACGGCGATCAGCTTTGCCCCGGCATCCAGCGCCCTTGAAAAAGGCTCACCCTTATAACAGTCCGGGTTACTGATCACCAGGTTGTTGCCCCAGACCATGATGCATCGGGGATTGTTTTCATAGTCAACGATGGGATTTGTGCCGCAGGTGAGGATGCTGGTTGCGATGCGGGGGCCATAGCAGAAGTGACCCGCGGTGAGCACATTGGGTGTGCCGAAAAGGTTGGCAAACCGGTAGATGACCGCCTCGTTTTCCCTCCCCGTGCCGTACCCCAGAACAACAGTTTCCGCTCCAAAAGCCTCCCTGTAATTGAGCAGCCTGTCTGCAATGGCATCCAGTGCCTCATCCCAGGATATGCGTTCCCATCGGCCGCTTCCTTTGGGTCCTGATCGCTTCACGGGATAGGTCAACCGGTCCGGGTGATATGCCAGTTGGGCGGACGCCAACCCCTTGCTGCAAAGGGTCCCGTGATTGATGGGGCAGTCAGGGTCCCCGGCAATCTTCTCCACCCTCCCGTTTCTTGTATAGACCAGGACGCCACAGCCTCCATGGCACATGCGACAATGGCTTTTGACTACTGCATCGTACCCATAGACCTCCATCTCTCTTTCGACATTGGCATATTGAAATTCAGCCATGTTATTTCCACTCCTCCCTCAAAAAAGAGGAACACATCTTGGACCACCCGTTTTCAAATCCCTCTTCCATGTTGTCCAACAAGGCCTCCATCAGCCAGAAAAGGAAGCTTTTCCTTCCTGCGGATATAAGGTCTGCTGAATCTCATGACCTCTTTTTTCGGCCCCGCTACCTGTCCGGAAACCATCTTAGGCGCATCAGGATAAGATAATTTTGCCAGTTCTTTTTCGGAAATCATCAGTCAACCTTCTTTTGTTAATTATTGATCAGGTTTAAAAAATCTCCACCCTGATTGGGGGGCTCAAGGAGCCGATCAAAACATCAAACCTGGCAGCCAAAGAGCAAATTGTGGAACAATCATTACCAGTATGAGGACAAATATTTGTATAACCACGAAGGGTGGTACGGATCTCCAGATATCCGCCGTGGAGATCGAGGGTGGTGCGACACCTTTCATCAGGATCAATGACCAGCCGAAGGGTGGGGTCAGATAAGCCACCTGCATGTTCAGGATAAATATGATTGAGAACCATATGGGGTCGAAACCAAGAAATTTCGCGATGGGCAAAAAGATCGGCGCACATATGGTCACGATCGCGTAATCATCCATGAACATGCCAAAAACGATGAGTACCAATTGCATTCCAAAAAGAACAAACCACCTGTTCAAATGGATGCCCTCAATGAACTCCATAACCAGGTCCTGTGCGCCCGCGCTCGTATAAACCACACCAAAAAGAGTTGCACCAATCAAAATCCACAACGCCATTCCGCTGATATTTATCGAAGATTTGCAGGTCTCGAAAATAACTTTCCAGGTTAGCCGGCCATGGATGATACAAATAAGAAAAGCACCCATTGCGCCGACGCCCGCTGCCTCTGTCGGCGTCGCAGCCCCGACGAAAATGGATCCCAGGACCAGGATGATGAGCAGACCGGGCAGTATGATATCCTTAAGTGCTACAACCCGTTTTCTCCAGGTGACAATCTCGGTTGCAACCGGGGCAGAATCCGGCTGCAAATAGGCTTTGGCGATAATGTACACAACAAAGAGAAAAGCGCACAGGAAACCGGGCACAATGCCTGCGAAAAAGAGCTTGCCGATCGAGACCCTCGAGATATAACCAAATATGATCATCAGAATGCTTGGAGGAATGATAATTCCCAGCACTCCACCAGCCATCACACTGCCCAGAGCAAGGGATTTTTGGTAGTTGTGTTTAAGCATTGCGGGCACGGCAACCAGCCCCATGGTCAAGACACCCGGTCCGAAACCTCCGCACATGGCCAGTGCAACACAGACGATGATGGATACGATAGCCAGCCCCCCTCTCAACCCTGTTAGCCAGTAACTGAGAGAATGAAACAGACGTTCGGATATGCCGGAATGGACCAGAAAATTTGCCATGACAAGGAACAGTGGAATGGCCATCAACCCCGGACTGGTTATTTGTGAATAGGTCGTCGTAGCCACTGTATACAAGGCCTGCGGTCCTTCGACAAAATAGGCGAAAATCAGGCTGAGGCCACCCAGTGCAAAAGCGACGGGCACGCCCAGCGCAAGCAGGGACAGGAGGCCGCCGAACAGGATAAGCGTTATCAACTCAATATTCATGTGTTCTAGCTCCCAGGAAAAAATCCTCAGTTCTCGATTCAGCCGCACCGTTCATATTGAATATCCGAGTATGATCTGATTACTCATCTTTTTTCAGAACAAACATGGCGATGCCTTCGAGCAAAAACAGAAAGGCAGCGATCGGAATGAGTAACTTGAGAGGGTAGAGCGGCATTCGGAAAACCCCGTACGCTGTTTCCCTGACGGCAAGAGATTCGAGGCCCATCCAGATGCTCTGCCAGATCAGACATCCGGTAAAAACAACAAATAGAGCAAGCGCCACCATTCTAGCGAAGGACTTGAGCCTGGCCGAAAACGAAACGTATACCATTTCTATCCGGATATGCCCGCCCTGGGACAGGGTGTAAATCCCGGCGAAAAGGATGTAAATGCCAAAAATCTGCTTGTTGGTCAGCCAGGCCCAGCGGGAAGGGCTGTCGAACAGATATCTGCTCAACACTTCGTACGTGATTATACCCATCATAACAAGCGTCAGCATGCCCATGGCCAATCCCACTTTTTCACTTATAATATGAATGCATTTGAATATATTTTTCACTATTTGCTCCCTTTATCCCCTGAGACAAAATGCACTTCCTCGGATAGTATTTTTCACCTCACGATGGATCTGAAACTCCCGGGATAGGATCCTCCCCCTCTCAGCCCCGTCTGATGGAATCAGTGCTTCAGATTCGTTTCTTCTTATGCCCATCCAAAAATTGTAATTTTCGGATGGGCATATTCAGAACACTCGGCCTTCAGCTTTCAGCAAGAGACAAAAGACCATTCGTTAAGCTTATCGCTGACGGCTCCATCTAGAAATCATTGACTTCTGGACGGGAGCTATTGAATCCCCCTCCATTTTTTGACAAGTTTGATTGCCTTGGCGGTTGCCGGATCCTTCACAGCCTCTTCGTCCATTATTTTCTTGGCACGCGCTGCATACTTGTCCCGGCACTCCTGGTCCAGTTCTATCGAGAACAATTTGCCCTCTTTGACCAATTGATTAGCCTCATCCATCGCTTCTTTATACCCGCGTACGGTAGCGTAAAAGTAATCTTTTGCGGCATCCGCAATGATGGCTTTGATATCATCTGGCAGAGAATTCCATTTTTTCATGTTTACCTCAATAGAGCCGAGATCGTCGTCATTCTCCATACCACGCAGCCAATAAGGGGCCACCTCATACCACTTCAGACCCGTAATACAGCTTATGTCCCATTCAGCTGCATCCACCACGCCGGTTTTCAGAGCCACATAAGCTTCTTCACCGGGAACTGAAACGGGTTTCATGCCCACGGCGGCCTGGTAGATCATATCGAGACCGTCGGCCCGCACGATCATCCCTTTCAGATCGCTGCATTTCTTTATTTCCTTAGTTGAAAGCGTAATCGGTACCGGGCCGTATACATGGATATCGAGAAAATACAATCCCTGTTTGGCATATTCCTCACGAAGGATATCTACTAATCCGCTTTTGAAAAAGAATTTACGGATCGCCTCGGCTTTACCTTCAAAGGTTTTTTCCTCCGGCACCATAAACGTTCCGGGAAGGCCGAACTCCACGTTGGCCACCGGAATGATGTTTCCCCACACGACTCCCCCACCTTGCATCATGTCCACCGTCCCCCTCTTGCAGGCGTTGAACAGGTTTTCCGTCGGTACGATATCTGGAGCAGCGAATACCTTAATCTTGACGCGCCCGTTACTCTTTTTCTCCACCGCTGAAGCAAATTCTTTAAGCAGACCCATGGATATGTCACCATGGGGCCAGGCAGATTGAATTTTCAATCGGTAAACCTTGCCCGCGGCAGCAGCACCGTTGAGACCAAACAAGGACAGAGTGAATAGGGCAATCAATACGCCCATCCCAAGCGAATGTCTTTTTGTTGCTTTCATACATCCTCCTTCATTTAATTAAAAGCGATTTGGTTGAGGTTAATTTGCTACACGGATTCCAATTACAATGCCATGGATTCAGCCATTTCTTCATATCACCTCCCATTCAGATTATTATCACTCCAATTCGAAGCGAAACTCCGTGTATTCAACCAATTTTTTTATCACCTCCCCTCCTCGGGTACGTCCCTCGGACCTGGTTTGAATAATACCGCTTATGCCTAATTGAAGGTGTCATTTAATTTTGAGCATAATTCTTTTCCGAAGTCCTGATACCACCTGCACGTATCCTGCTAACATCCTGTCAACTTCAACATCACCGGTATCAACCAATAGAGACTTTTCTCTCAATGAAACAATTTTGTCCATTGTTGCTAAGATGATGATATTTTTCTTCCCTATCTTTTTGATAAGCCTGGGACTTATCTGCTGATTGCCCCGGCCGAATATGTAGCCCTGCCCACCGATTACTCCTACAATGATCTTCACTCTCCTGCCTTCGATAATATTCAACAACTGTGACTCGTTCAGATCCAAGCCAAGAATCTCTCTGTTGCAAACGGCATCCACCCCCAACAAGGCATTTCTTAATCCAAGTCCCACCATTATGGATCTAGTTGTCGTTCCGGGCCCAATGATATAAATCCAGTCTTTCTCCATATTGTTAATGACGTCACAGGCAATTGCCCTGACAGACGCCTCTTCTCCAGCACGACTGCCCGCCTTTGCACATTGAACCACCCCTTTTTTATATGGAATTTTGAGGTAACCGTACAATTGCGCTGAAAGCCGGTCACTCCTAAAAGCCACCTCATCAATGTCCATTACCTCCGCTTCCCGGAATTGGGTACGCAATGATTCGTCGCCCAGATACATTGCGGCCAGCTCACCGGCATTTCGAGGATTTGTTGCAAAAACAGCCGAATGGATTTTGACACCGGCCGGTATACCCAAAACGGGAATCCTGCAGCCTATGACACTGCAAATGTCCCTAGCGGTCCCATCCCCTCCGGCAAACAACAAGAGATCGACTTTTGCCTGTGCCATCCTTTTGGCAGCTTTTTTTGTGTCCTCTGAGGTTGTATATCCACTCTTTATCGAACCCGTGACCGTAGGGACAAACCCGCATTCGCTGGACTCATCTTCACCCATCTCATGGGGATATGTTATGAGTTCGATCCTTTCTTTGAGGTGGACGATATTCCTGAGGGCACAGACAGCCCGCTTTGGAGCCTCAGGCTCGGCACCCAATTCCATTGCCCTTTCAAGGATCTCCCGCCCGTCGCTTCCTTTGAGCCCGACCCTTCCTCCCATCCCCGCAATAGGATTTATGATAAGGCCCACCTTTTTCTTCATATTCTTCACTTTGTTGCTGACGGTAACCGTTCCCTGCTGATCCGGCGGGCTTCTCACGGCCTTTCCAGGGCTGATTTACCCTTCTTTTTGACATAAGCTCTCCAGGTAACGGCCCATTTGTCCGGCTCATCCAGATCCTCATATTTAACCAAATGTATGGGTGCCCGATGAGGAGACGACTTGACAAGCTCGGGATCGGAATAGGCTTCATCCGAGATCGTCCTGAGCACGGCACACCAGTATTTCATATCACCTATCGAGTAGGACTCACAGAACTCAGGGGTGAAGGGCTCGGGTACTATCCAAGGATGATGGCTCATAAAGAAAGATTGAAGGCCATAATCCACCATCCTTCGCTGGATATCCATGGTGCTGACCCCCGTTTCTTCCGTTAGTTTTTCCCAACTCCATCTGGTCTGTTCCAATCGATACTTTCCGGGCGCATAATACCTCACCGTCCCCCGGATTTCTTCGAGCATTTTGGTCAGGTAATTATTGTTGATGACTGAAGTGCGAGCAACCTCCAATAACCCTTCTGGACCCAAGCTCATTATCCATGAGTACGACCGCAAGACAGCCGGTATATTCCCAAGGAACTCCCTCACCTTACCAACGCTATCCGGCCTGTCGTAATCCAAATGATATTGTTGTCCATCATAGATGACTGCGGGTTTTGGCAAGTATCTCGCCAGTTCTTCTCTGACGCCATATGCTGCGCATCCGGGGCCAAAGCTCCCGTGTGGTGATGAGAAGGTCTTGTGTAGGTTAAAGTGGCATGCATCAAATCCCGCCTCTCTGGCCCTTGTTATGCCCAGTATACCGTTGGCGTTCGCCTGATCGTAAAAGCAAAGTCCGCCAGCTTTATGTATTAGATCGGTGAATTCCTTAATGCGCGGATTATAGATTCCGGTATCTTCGGGGTTGGTGATCATCAATCCAGCTGTACGTTTAGAGGTAGCAGCTTTAAGAGCCTCAAAATCCGGATAGCCGTTTTCATCAGGCATCAAGGTGATGACTTTGAATCCGGCGGTTGCCGCCGTCGCGGCATTACAGGGATGCGAGAAAATTGTGGTAATAATCTCATCCCTTTGGGCGCCCTCTCCCTGTTGAGCGTGAAACGCCCTGAGGATAATAGCGTTGGTATATGTTGCCATCGCACCACCCGGTGGCTGGAAAGTGAACTGGTCCATGCCCGATATTTCTCTCAGGAATAAATCAAGTCTATAAATTATCTCAAGGATCCCTTGAACTGTATCTTCATCTTGAGACGGATGTATTTCGGTCATCTCAGATAATCGCGCCAGGGCTTCGTTCACCTTGGGGCTGTACTTCATGGTGGCTGTCCCTTCAGCGTCAATGTTCGTATCCATTCCCAGACACATCTGGGAAAGATGCAGATAATGCCTTAAGACCTGTGGTTGGGCGATTTCTGGAAGCCCAGGCGCTTGTTTTCTCCTCATCTTCTCCGGAATGTGAGATCTGGCTTCCCCGACTTTCGACTTTATCTCCTGATCTGCCTCAGGGACGCATATGCCGCGCTCTCCTTTTCGTCCCATTTCCATGATGATCGGCTCACTCCAAACTGGAGACCGGTATTCCCTTACCTTTGGCAGATTTTTCATTTTTCAATGACCTCTTTCAACGATTTGGCAAGTTTGTCAATGTCTTCCTTACTGTGTACTTCGGTAATACAATAAAGGGCGCTGCTGCCCAATTCAGAAAAGTCCTCCGAAAGATCTATCCCGCCAAAAATCTTGCGCTCCAGGAGCCCCTTATTGATGGCCCGCACTGATATACCGGTCCCATCGAAATTTACCACGAATTCTTTAAAGGCGTTGGATGGAAACAGCACTCTAACTCCATCCAGCCTCGACAGGGAATCAATAGCATAGTGGGATCGTTGTATGATGGTCTCCCCGATCTTCTGAAAACCCTTGGGTCCCATCAAGGACATATAGACTGCAGCTGCTATGGTCCACAGGCCTGCACCCGTTCCCAAGAAATCCTTACCCTTCTCCCTTCCAATATAAGAGGTCCTCTCAAACCGGGTAAATCCAAAGCCGTATTCACCTTCTTTGGTCGTTTCCGCAATGCTTATAAGCCAGGAAGGGTATTGGGCCACATACCTCTCCTCGTCCCTGCTGGCTATGAATCCGAACAGCCCCCCTCCATAATTCATATGAACACCCAAGGGTTGTGCGTTGCCGACGACGATATCCGCGCCATAATCGGAGGGTGCGGCCAGGACACCCAGAGAGATAGGATCCACTCCAACAACACTTTCGGCACCCTGTGCATGGGCAATTTCAGAGATATTTGCGCCCTGGGATTCGATACATCCAAAAAAGTTCGGGTTTTCAAAGTAAACCGCCGCGGTATTGGATGAGATCTTTTTTCTAAGATCTTCAAGATCCATCAAGCCCGTCTCAGGATCATATTCGATGAGCCTGATCGAAATACTGTTCTCGGCTAAAACAGATTTACAGAAATTCCGTATAACTGCCAGCCTATCAGGGCCCACCGATTTAGGGAGCAAGACTTCCTGCCTGTCGGTTATTCTCGAAGCCATGCGTAGAGCATTGCCCGCAACAGTGCCCCAGCTGTAACTGCCTTCGCTCACCACATCCATTCCCACAAGCTCACCCATGAGGCTCTGAAATTCGAATTGGGCCTGCATCCTGCCATAGGTCGAATAAGGCGTACCACCATATGCCGTGAGAAATTCCGAGCGGCTAATAATCTCATCACAAACTGCAGGAACATGATGCTGCCAGCAACCTCCGCCCAGAAAATTCAGGTAGTCTTCACAGGTTTGATTTTTTGACAAGATACTCTTGACGTGCCGTCTGAGCTCATACTCTGATGGAAAGGGTTTTGGTAACTTCAGCTTTTCTTTCAATCTCAGTTCTTCTGGAATTTCCTGATATAGCGCCTCAACATCTGACACCCCTATTTTCTTCAGCATCTCTGATCTTATTTCCGGTGCGGCATTAGGAATATAAGAATAATCGAATTTATTTTCTTTTTTCATGACACCCCCACCTCATGAGACGGTTTATTCATTGAATGACCCTGACGATCTCGGCTCTTTATTGTGCGGTGACCCCTCCATCGATCGTAAATGCAGCTCCCGTGACCCACTTTGACTCATCCGAGGCCAGGTAAAGATCCATGTAAGCGACATCTATCGGTCCCCCGATACCGATAGGATGTATCGCCTTCATTTTTTCCACGTACTCCTCTTCACTCATCCCGTATCCAGCCGCTTCGCCTTTTGTCATGGAAGTATGGACGTAGGCCGGATGGACGGAGTTAACACGAATAGTATACCCTTTTTTCCCGCAAGAGAGAGCTGCCGACTTGGTCAGAATGGTGACCGCACCCTTGGAGGCACAGTAAGCGAACAAATCCGGCTCGGCCACCAGTCCGTCGATGGAAGACCGGTTGATGATTGAACAGAGCTCTCCATTGTTTTTCATGGTCATAATGGCATATTTCGTGCCCAGAAATACGCCGGTTGCGTTAACCGCAATCGTGGTGTCCCAGCTTTCAACGGTAGTACTTTCGATGTCAGCTATTTTGGAAATACCGGCGTTATTGACCAGGATGTTCAATTTGTCGTACAGTTTGACTGTCGTTTCCATCAGAGATTGCCAGTTGTCCTCGCTGGTTATATCCGAGCAAACAAAGCGGGCCTCACCACCGTCTTGACGAATTTCTTCAATCACCTGCGTACCCTTGCTTACGTTAATATCGGCGACAACCACCTTGGCTCCTTCCCGGGCAAAGAGCTTGGCGGTGGCGCGGCCGATCCCCTCGGCACCGCCGGTCACGATGGCCACTTTTCCTTCAAGCCTGCCGTTGCCCCCGCCTTTTTCTTGCATCCGATCGTTTCCTCCGTAGAGCAGCCTTCCTTTTGAGCCGATGCCTTCCAGCTAAAATTCAACCTTAATCAATCATAATCAATCATTCGAAATTGCCTTTAATTCCTGAATAATGTTCCCCCCATCAATAATTATTTCCTGGCCGGTGATGTATTGTGAATCATCTGAAGACAGAAAGACAGCGAGATTTCCCAATTCTTGGGTTGTGCCCATCCTCTGCATTGGAATCGATTTATTCAGCCACGTGGCAAATTCATCTTCTTTCATCTGAAGATCAGCCGCCATCGGACTTGTCAATGGTGTGTCAATAAACCCCGGTAAAATGACGTTCACATTTATTCCATACCTTGCAACCTCTAGAGCCAATGCCCTGCTAAAAGCCGAGATAGCTCCCTTGGTCGCAGCATAGGCCGTCAAACCCGGCATTGCAACCCGCGGTCCGGTAACCGATGAAATATTGACGATCTTGCCGTATTTGTGCTTTATCATCAGTGAGATGACAGCATTTGTGCAGTTCCACAACCCGTTAAAATTCACCTTGAAGACCTTGTCGCGAAGGTCAGCGGTCATATCGACAAAAGGAGCAAAATAGGCGATGCCGGCATTATTCACCAGGATATCCACTTTCCCAAACTTTTCTGCTACTTCCCGGGCCGTTTGCTTGGTCTGATCAACATCAGACACATCAACCGTATAAGAAAATACCTCCCGATCCAATTTACGCATGGCTTTCGCAGTTTCATGAACTTGATCGGAAATATCCCAAAGCGCGACCGTCGCACCTTCTGCCGCTACAGCCCTGGCTATCCCTTCCCCAATACCCCGAGCACCTCCCGTAACAATGGCAACCTTGTCCTGCAGTTTTGCCATGATCTCCTCCTATTGAGTCGTTCATTCCATATCAATCGCAGTAGCGAATCGATATGGCCGATTTCTGGTTGAAACATCCTTCACAATCAATGGAACTCCAACAATATAGTACCAATGAAGATATCCAAATTCCCATTTTCCGCTGTTGGATAGATGAGTCAGCCACTGGCCAGGACAACAAAAATATTCACAAGTTCACCTTCTCTCAGAACCTCATACGTTTTTCTTATGCAGCTGTTTACAGCCACAGACACATTTTCAGATGGCGAAATCTCCACATGGTCAAGAAGATCGGCGATCCTGGATTCATCCGGAATTTCCACCACCAGACCACGGTTGTGATCGTATCCCGGTACATCCTGATGTAATGTTCCGAAGAGCTTAACTCTGATCTTCACGGGAGACCGCTCTCAAAAATCAAATACCGAGTCAAGTTCCTCATCGCTGATATTGAAAACCGTGTTGTGAGGAGGCAACGGCTCATCCTTAAAAAACCGTGGCAGGCGGTCGGCATCTTTGGTTAGCCCTGCCCTGCGGTTGAAGTCCCGCTCCGCCTTCAGACAGCGCATACCCATCCCAATCATGTCTTCAGGACTGAACGGGCTCCCCTGCCTTGCGCTCATGGCCTTGAAAAAGGCCTCGCCCCCCTCTGGGGTTGCCATGGAAAATGTCGCAAAAAGGCATACACCGGTACAATCCACAAAGGCCATCACCGGCTGGATGTTCCGCGATGCTTCAATATGGCCTTCCACCTTGGTGGCATCCAGTGCCCCGCTCAAATATTCGCCGACCAAGTTGCCCGCCGTGTGATCGGCACCCATTGGCGAGGTGGCATAGGTAACCCCGTTGGCCGGCATGCTGCGTGGATCATAACCCGCAATGCTCTGATTTTTGACCGCCGGAACCCTTGAGTGGTTAAAATGTCTGCCGACCGTTACCGGTCCGTTTCCGAAAATTTTGCCGGTTTCCGACCCACTGGCAATTTCTTCCATTATATCAATGGCCGCCTGGCTGTCGCCAAACGGCTTATATCCGGCGTCCATGGCCACGGCGATGGCAACCCCGATGTTCATGGTATCCACCCCGATGTCATCGCACAAACGGTCCAGCCTGGCGATGGTATCCAGATCAGTGATTCCGGTCATGCCACCCATGGACCAGATGGTTTCATATTCAAGAGAACCAGTGATAAACTTTCCGCTTTCGTCCAGGTATTCATTGGAGCAATGCACAATACACTGCGAGCATCCCATGTGGGTGGTATTACCACCCCGTTTCTTGATGATCTCAGCCATGGCCTCACCGCTGATCTTTTCCCAGCCGTCAAGTGTTCCCTTGGTGGCATTCAAGCAAGGAAAAGCTCCCACTGAATTGACCGGGGCCACTAGGCCGGCGGTACCGAGAGCGGGAAACATCTGTCCGCTCATCGGATTCCCTTTCACCGTTTGGACATAGGCCCTGGATGCCTCTTTGAAAGCGTCCGGATTCGCGATCGGTGCACCGCTTTTGCCACCTTGTTCCACAATAACCGCCTTAAGCCCCTTGGCACCCATGACCGCTCCCATGCCTCCACGGGCCGCAGCCCGGCATGGGTGTCCGTCAACATCGGATGTCTGGACAGAAGCCGACGCAAGCAGGTATTCACCCGCGGGTCCGATACAGGCCACACCGAGCTTCTCGCCATGGTCCCGAAATAGCTTCTCAACCAAGGCATAAGTCCGCATCCCTTTATAATCGTTGGCCGGGACAAGCTCTGTCTCACCACTTGCCTTAATCTTCAGCAAGTAAAGCTCATTTTGCGGCGCCTGTCCCTCTACAATCACCGCCATAATTCCCATCTTTCCAAGGGCCGCGCCGATAGTGCCACCTCCATTGCTCTCCTTGATACCACCGGTCAGCGGGCTTTTAGCCCCGACGGAAATCCGACTTGTGTTGACGAAACTTGTCCCAGTCAACAAACCCACAGCAAAAACAAGTTTATTTTCACGTCCCAATGCATCACAGGTGGGAGGTACCTCCTGGTTGACTATTTCCGAAGTCAGTCCACGGCCTCCAAGTCCCTCATACGCTTTGGGAACGTCCTCGATGTGAATGCTCTGGTTGGTCATATTTACTCGTAAAAATTTCATATCTACCTCCTTATCCACAGCCTTTAAACCAGACCGCAACATACTACAGGCTGAGGCATAGCTCCAGCTTCTCTAAATTGCTCATCGCTATCAGGCATTTATCTAAACTCTGATGAAAATTCTGCTAATCGTAAAGGCTGATAGCTCATCTATAATGTGGTAAATGTTTTGCTGATAATTTTCCATTCACCCTGCACCTTGATCAAATGAAAGTAGTCGGTGAAAGCCATGGTGCCTGCAAAACCGGTTTCCTTTATCGTAACACTGGCCACATTGCCAACCACGTCAATAAATCTAATTTCACCTTTGTAAGGGGCGCCTCCTTCTGCCATAGATGGATTCTTTTCAATTTCCTCAAAAAAAGGATCGGGGGTTCCTAATAAAAACTGATCCTGAAGATAACCGGTCATCACGGCTTTGGGATGAAAACAATTTCTCAGTGCATTTGCATCTCCTTGATAGGTTGCATCGATGTATTGCTGGACCACCTTGCGGACTTCTCCCTGTTCTGAATTCGCCATGCGACACCTCCTTTCTTATGGTTGAGTTTTTTACCGAATTACCTTGGAATCGACAAACATCATTGGATCTTCCAACACACCTATCAACTGTAGTACACACCATGAGTATACCGCATATATTTCTTCAAACAACCCTATTCAAAGGCACCCAAATTGGGCTGTCTATTTCAGGCCAGAAGGTGAGGGGACTTTTCTTCAATGACCGGATGAATCTCTTTTAGGGTTTTTGCCAGGGCATCAACGGCAAAATCGATATCTTTGTCCCGAGCCGCAGTGCTGAGACTGCCAAAAAGGGGCGGATAGATAGACACCCCATGGTAACGCAATCCCATGAATATCAGGCCGGCGATTTCTTCGGCAGCCATAGCGGCACCGAAAGAGTCACGGGGGTTCCGAACGGGTTTATCGGTCAGGTGGATCGCAAAACCGTAACCTATTCCGGTAACCTGTGCCTTCACCTTTGCATCGACAAATACCTTTTGAAAGCCCGATTGGAGTTTTTTAAACCGGGTGTCGCGTTGCTTGATCACCGTTGCCGTAAGGTGCTTCATGGTTGCCAAACCGGCCGCCATTGAAACCGCGTTGCCCGCATGCGTACTAACCTGAAGGATAGCGTCATGCCCCTTCTCCGGATTCCACAGGTCCATAATATCGCGCCGTCCGCCCCAGGCCCCGATAGGTAAACCTCCGCCAATACCTTTGCCGAGAGCCGTAAGATCTGGGGTTATCCCGAATAACCCCTGTGTCCCGTAATATGCGTTCGGGAATTGGACGACTTCGTCAAAAATAAGGATAATCCCATGTTTTTCCGTCAAGCTACGGATGGTTTCAAGAAAGCCAGGCTCAGGCTTAATCATGCCTAGAGGACCGATCATCGGCTCCATGATTACGGCTGCGACATCTCCCGCGTGCCGAGAAATGATTTTCTTGAAAATTTCAGTTTCATTGTAGGCAAAGATAATGACGTCTTCGATTTCACTGCCGTTGATGCCGGCATCAGGAGCCGTCGCCTTTATTTTTCCAAGAGGTCCCGCTTCAGGGGAAGGAAACCAGTTGAATTCCCCCAAATCGTGGGTGCCGTGATATCCTCCCTCCAGCTTCATGATCTTGCGTTTCCCTGTAAAAGCACGTGCGGCTCTGATACACATCAATGTAGCCTCACTGCCCGATGCTACAAAACGCATCTGCTCAAAGCATGGCACTCTCCTGCATAAAAGCTGCGCAAACTCATACTGCTCTTCGGTAGGATATCCAAACCCGACAGAGCGAGCTATTCGTTTCTGCACCGCTTCGACCATCGGAGGAAAGGCATGTCCATGCACCATGGTTAACCACTGATTGCAGAAATCCAGGTACTTGTTCCCGTCCACATCATAGATATAGCATCCCTTGCCGCGATCAAAAGTGATATGGTACGGAGGATGGTATGAAGGACCATGTGTGTCACCTCCCGGCATGTAGCTGCATGCTTTTTTTGCCAATCCAGCTGATTTGGATGTTTTTTCCAAATATTTTTTTTTCAGATGTTCCGCGTTCATTTCCTTTGTCCTTTTCCTGACATTGAGAACTGAAGCTCTCAGGTTAAAACATTAGGACACTCATCCTCAATAACTGGCCGTATCTCTGACAGGGTTTCTCCCAGGGCGTTGATGATTTGATTGATCTCCTTGTCCCCCATTACCGTTGAGAGATTTCCAAAGGGACTGGGGCTCGGGAAAAGATATACACCGTGATATCGCATTCCCATGAACAGCAGGTTACGGACTCGATCGGTAACCTGCAGCATCGCGTCCACCACATCATAGGGGTCCCTTATGGGTTTGTCCGTCCAATGGATCCAGAAAGAATTGCACAGCCCCGTGACGCGGCCTCGAATACCGTTTGATTTGAAGGCATCATTCATTGCGGAGCGCAGTTTATCACCCAACGCATTGCGCTTTTCGATAACGTCACGGGTCAGATGTTCCATGGCTGCCAGCCCGGCCACCATGGTCATGGCATTGCCCCCCGCCGTGCTGACCATGATGACTCCTTCTTCACCCTTTTCAGGGTTCCAGAAATCGAGGATATCCTTGCGTCCCCCCCAGGCCCCGAAAGGCATTCCTCCGCCAACTCCTTTTCCCATGGCGGTCAAATCGGGGATTACACCGTAATGCTCCTGAAGAC
>JBAPTR010000163.1:0-9357 GCA_049282265.1 Desulfatiglandaceae bacterium
CATTGATGGAACTCCAGGAAGTCAGTCCCTGGCCTTTTTAGGCATGCAAACCGCAACGTGGTATTTGCACTTTTCGCTTTACTATTAAAGCCAAAATCATGCCAAAAAACATACATGCTTTTTTATAAATAAAATCGGTTGTTTATCCAATTGACCCAGGTTGATGCCCGGGGGATAACATTGTATCTATGAATTGATACTCCATTTATATGTATCGTATTACACAATAATCCTTCACTGTTCTTCCCGGGCCTCATGTGCCGGAGTACAGCAATTCCTCACCACGATGGGGCCGACCTGTTATCGAAATGGTCGCATTCCTTTATTTCTCTATTCATGCAATCTTGATGGAATCGCAAAAAGTCCGGTCCTCAGGGCTTCTTACTGACGGAATCCGAAAAGTGTGATTTTCGGCTTCCTTACAAATCAACAGGTTGCGATGCACCCCATTGATTTGCGTGCCCCTCCATGGGCACGATGATGACTTCCAACGAAGTCGTCTCATCCGCCGGAGTCAAGGAGCAGGGCGTGAAAGTCTTTTTCAGACCCTTTCTCATAGTGCACTTGGCACCAAACACCGACATGGACGGCTATTTGGGGTTTACGTCTCCAAACCCTACGCGCTTCTATGAATTTATGCTAAACCCCAAATCGGCGTCCATCCCCTCCGAAGTGTTTAGAAAGGGTCTGAAAAAGAGTGTCAGGTTCGGCTCCACTTCGTTGCTCATAGGCTGCCGCTTGCGGCATAAACCAGCTTTTTACAAAGTCATCATGATTGCTTTATGTCATAAATCACGATATGTTTCAATATGTTATAACAAAAACCGGTATTCCATCTTTCCATCATTATGGTTGTGCATATGATGCCAACCGGATCCACAGACACACTATCTGAGTTTTGTAGCCGTAATTGCTATTTTTTGTGTTTGTAGACCTTGACAAAGCGCACGCCCCATACTATAAGTTAGCCTTCTAACAATTAGCGGGCTAATATTTATGACCAACTCGAAACAGGACCCCCAGGAGCTGACCCTCGGACAATTATTGGGCAAGGTCTGTCGGCTCGTCGGCGGGCGCATGCGTATGAAGCTGGAAGGCATCGGCCTGCACCATGCCCAGGGGATGATTCTTTTTCATCTCTGGCATAAGGACGGTATTGCCCAGAACATTCTTGCACAGGCCCTGCATATCACACCGCCAACGACGACCAACACGCTGCAACGGATGGAGCGTGATGGCTGGATTGAACGGCGCAGGGACGCAACGGATCAACGGGTTGTCCAGGTTTACCTCACCAAGAAAGCCGGAGCGCTTCGTCAGGAAGCCCGGGCATCCTTGCGGGAGTTGGACCAGGAGTTGACTTCAGTACTGACAGAAAATGAGCGCGGCATTCTCATGACGTCGCTGCTAAAGGTCCGCTGTCACCTATCAATGCAAGCGTGCGATCGGCCTTGCGCCCGGCAGGAGAACTCCGGCGATGTAGGGAAGGAAAACCAATGAGATCCCTGGTACGCCTTTATCAATTTTTAAGGCCATACCGCATTCGGGCCATGGTGGCTCTGATTTTACTCTTTGGAATGGTCGCCGCCGACCTCGTCATTCCTCGGCTGACGCAACGGATCATCGACCAGGGCATCGTCGCCAATAATCTTCACGTGGTCGTTGCCACCGCCCTTTACATGGTGGGGGCCTCGATTCTCTCTGCGGCCTTCGCTTTGATCAACAACTACCTCTCGGTAAGCGTCGCCATGGGTTTTGGTGCCAACCTGCGCAGCGCGCTGATGCGAAAGGTGCAGTCTTTCTCCTTTGGAAATCTCGACGAGCTTCAGACCGGCAAGCTCATCGTCCGCTCAACAAGTGATGTCAATATGGTGCAGATAATTGTTATGCTGTCGTTACGCATTCTCACCCGGGCACCCATCTGGGCTCTCGGGGCGATTATTCTTCTCATTTTCACCAGCCCGCGGCTGGCTCTAATAATGGTGGTATTTTTGCCGCTGATTGCCGGGCTTCTCTGGCTCTTTGCCCGCAAGGCCCGTAGGATGTTTTTTCTGGTGCAGCAGCAGCTTGATCGGCTGAATACCGTCCTCCAGGAGAACCTTGCGGGAATACGGGTGGTTAAAGCATTTGTCCGGGCCGCGTACGAAATCACCCGATTCGACGCAACCAACGAAGGGCTCATGAACCGGACCATCCAGGTTTCTCAGCTCATGGCGGTGTTCATTCCGTGTATACTTCTGGCCCTCAATCTGGCAATCGTCACTGCGGTATGGATCGGCGGTAAAATGGCAATTTCAGGTCACATGTCGATTGGGCAAGTGGTGGCAGCCATCAACTATCTCTCCTTCGCCCTTTTCCCAATCCTTTTGCTGGGGGGAATGCTCGGTCCCCTTTCGGCTGCAGATGCCTCGGCGAGCCGAATCCTGGAAGTTCTTGACGCCGAGCCGGTAGTGCGGTTGGCAGGCAGCGCAGTGAAACTTATGCAACCCCAAGGGCAGATCGTTTTTGAAAAGGTCTGCTTCAGCTACAATGGTAAGGGTGCGGAACCAGTGTTATTGGATGTTTCTTTCACGGCCGAACCGGGTGAAACGGTTGCGATTCTGGGCGCGACGGGTTCCGGGAAGTCGACCCTGATTCACCTCATCCCCCGTTTCTACGACGTGACTTCCGGACGGATTACCTTCGACGGCACAGACATACGGGATCTGGATATTCACTGGCTCCGAAGCACCATGGGCGTGGTCCTTCAGGAAGCGGTCCTTTTCAGCGGCAGCGTACGAGACAACATCCGGTATGGCCGGATAGGCGCCACCGAGGAGGAGGTCATGGCCGCGGCCCGGGCAGCTCAGGCCGATGCATTCATCGCCGAGTTGCCCAAGGGATACGATACCGTTATCGGCCAACGGGGGGTGACACTTTCCGGTGGACAACGCCAGAGGATCGCTATTGCACGGGCGCTGCTTGTCGAGCCCAGGGTCCTCATCCTCGACGATTCAACAAGTGCCCTGGACATTGAGACGGAAATAAGACTCCAGGACGCTCTCGACCGATTGATTGCCGTTTCGAAAAATGCGACAACCCGCTTTATTGTCGCACAGCGGATCAGTACCGTGCTGCTGGCCGACAAGATTCTTTTGCTCGACCAGGGCCGGATCGCCGGCGTGGGGAGCCATCAAGAGCTTCTCGCTTCCAATGCCATGTATCAAGACATCTACCACTCCCAATTGGGCGAGCCGGCAGAAGACAAGGCAGGACACCATGGCTGACAGGCAAACGCAACAACCCCGTTCGGTAGGAATGGCAGGGATGCCGGGCCCGGGCGGCGGCCCCCGGGGCCGGGCCATCGAGCGCGCCAAAGATGTTCCGGGAGCACTCCGTCGCTTGATGCGCTATCTCGGTCCGCATCGCGGTGCTCTGATGGTGGTCTTTATAGTAGCCGCACTCGGAACCGGAATGGCCCTGGCTGCACCCTACCTTTTGGGCCGCGCCATCGACCAGCTTGCCAAGGGAGATTTAGCGGCTCTGCTCAGGATCGTCCTTCTCATGCTGGCAGCCTATGTGCTTTCAACAGTGGCCCAACTCGTCCAGGGGATTGTGATCGTCCGGGTCTCCCAGAAGGTGATGCGGGCGCTGCGTTCGGACCTTTTCAACCATATACAAACCCTGTCTCTGAGGTTCTTCGACGCCAGGCCTCAGGGAGAACTTATGAGCCGGCTGACAAACGACATGGATGCGGTCAGCCAGGTGCTTACGAACCATGCGACGCAGCTTTTCACCGGAATGCTGACTCTGGCAGGCATCCTGGTCATTATTTTCATCCTGAGCCCCTGGCTGGCCCTTGGATCGATGGTTGCCTTCCCATTGATGATCGGTCTTGTGGGAATAGTCGGCAAAAAAACGCGGACTGTATTCCGGAGCTATCAGGCGCGCTTGGGGATGCTGAATGCCGTCCTCGAAGAGACTTACAGCGCACAGCGGGTCGTGCTTGCCTTCGGGCAGGAAGAAAGCGTTCTGGATCGTTTTGGCCAGGCGAACGAAGCGGTTCGCTCCACCGGCGTTCAGGCCATGGCGCTGGCCCTGGTGGTAATGCCGATGATGGGAATTTTGTCGAACTTCAACGTGGCGATTCTTTGCGGCCTTGGCGGTTGGCTGGCGATCCGGGGAATGGTGTCCATCGGAACAATCGCCGCATTTATTTCCTATT
Organism: Desulfatiglandaceae bacterium; assembly: GCA_049282265.1. GTDB lineage: Bacteria > Desulfobacterota > DSM-4660 > Desulfatiglandales > Desulfatiglandaceae > CAYUCJ01. The sequence goes on from JBAPTR010000163.1 coordinate 4,205, forward strand.
CCCGGCGCTTTGCAGAGCCGCTTCGCCAGCTCGGCAATCTGTACAACCAGGTCCAGGGGGGACTGGCCGGAGCCGAGCGGATTTTCGAGATCCTGGATACCATCCCCGATCAGACCGACGCCCCCCGGGCGCTGGAACTATCCAGGGTGGCCGGAGATGTCAAGTTTGAACACGTATCCTTCTCCTACCTGCCCAATGTTCCCGTGCTGACGGATATCTCCCTCCATGCCCGCTCTGGAGAACGAATTGCCCTTGTGGGACACACAGGAGCGGGAAAGACGACCCTCGTCAACCTCCTTTCCCGATTCTACGATATAGATGAGGGGACCATCCGCATCGACGGCGTGGACCTCCGTACCGTGTCCCGGGACAGCCTGAGGCGGAAGCTCGGCGTCGTCCTTCAGCAGACGTTTCTCTTCAACGAGTCTGTGATGGAGAACATCCGCTATGGTCGTCTGACCGCCGGCGATGAAGAGGTATTCACCGCCGCGCGGTTGGCCCATGCGGACGGGTTCATCCGCCGCTTGCCGCAGGGCTATGGCACCATCCTTTCGGAACGGGGTGAGAACCTGTCCGAGGGTCAACGCCAGCTCCTGTCAATCGCCCGGGTAATTCTGGCCGATCCAGCCATCCTCATCCTGGACGAAGCGACAAGCTCCGTCGATACCCGTACCGAGTTTTTTATTCAACAGGCTCTGGCTGAACTGATGTGGGGACGCACAAGCTTCGTTATTGCCCATCGTCTTTCCACAATATCAGGTGCTGATCAGGTGATCGTGATCGAGAAAGGCCGGGTGGTGGAACAAGGAAACCATGAAGAGCTCCTTGCAAAGAAGGGTGCCTACAACCGTTTGTACCAAAGTCAGTTCAGGGCCCAATCGCAGCCAACGGCTTAATCAAAAGGCATCGGATGACTTGGAGATGCGGAGCCCCGCACCTGGAACAGTCAGACATGGTTCCGAAGCTTGAGTTCCAATGGATGGGGGGAGAGGTAGAACTGGTCCCTGAGATAGGGCTGTTCATATTTTCTGACGTAGTGTTTGAAGAGGATTATGGGAACGATCAGGGGTATGCGTTCATCCTGATAGTCCTGGATCACTTCAAGAAGTTCCTGCTTTTCGTCCGCTTCCAGCTGTTTCTTGAAATAGCCCATCATGTGCTGGAGAACGTTCGTGTGCTTCTTGACCGTGGCCCGCAAGCGCATGGCCTCCCTGAGCAGGGATTCATACCGCGCATAAACATCGGTGATCGTCTTCCCTTTGGCCTGGGCCACCAGCCTTCCCATTTCCCGGTAATGTTTCGTGCTGTGGGAAAGAAGGAGCAACTTGTGAGCCGTGTGAAAGGCCACGAGGCTTCCAATGCTTTTTCGCCCGGCCAGGGTGCGGCGCCACCTGTTGAGGGTAAAGACGCGTTCAATGAAATTTTCCCGCAAACGGGGATCGTGAAGCCGTCCGTCCTCTTCCACGGGTATGAGCGGGAAGTGACGCATGAAGGTCCGGGCGAAGAGTCCCACCCCTTTCTTGACCGGCATGCCGCTCTCACTGTACACCTTTACCCGTTCCATGCCGCTGCTGGGCGATTTGCTCTTGAAAATGAAACCCCAAAGGTCTTCCTTCTCCAATTCCCTCACTCTTTTTCGGGCCCACGTGAGGAGCGTGTCCGTCATATCTTTTCTTGTCTTGACGGTCATAAGACGAGGAGACTTCGGATCGTCCTCAAGGCGCATGGCCTCACGCGGTACGCTCAGACCGGCCTCAACCTCAGGACAAACGGGGACAAATTCCAGATATTGACCCAGTGTTTCCGTCACATACCGGTCGTGGGAATGCCCGCCGTCGTACCTCACCGGATCGCCCATGAGGCAGGTGCTGACCCCGATTCGTATCTTGTCCATGAGGCTGTCTCCTTGACAATCTTCTGAGGCAAACATACATGCATGCTCGGGGACAATGGAAAAGCCGTTGGAGGGACCACTCACGATGAGCTGATCTGTCTATTGCACCTCGTCAATTACCTTTCTCACAACGCCAAGCATCTGATTGATCTCATACGGCTTGGTCACAAAAGCCCTTGCCCCGGCCTCAAGGGCATCCTTCGCGTGGCCGTTTATGGAGTACCCGCTGGCAATCACCACCTTCGCCTCGGGGTTCATCTTCAGAAGTTCTTCAAGACACCGATTCCCTCCCATGCCCGGCATAATAAGGTCCAGGATGACCAGGGAAATATCTTTCGCCCTCTTACCATAATGCTCAAGAGCGCTCTCGCCGCCTGGCGAAAAAAGAACGGTATAACCGAAATTCTCCAGGATATCTTTTCCGATATCCCGCAGGATTTCCTCGTCATCCACCAGGAGAATAGTCTCATCCCCGCCTTCCGGTATGGCTTCTTGTTTTTTCTCCGATCTCACATCTTCGGGCTCTCCTTTTATGACCGGGAAGTATATTTTAAAGATGGTCCCTGCAATATCCTTCGTTCAGGAACACATTTTGGGTCTCAATTAGCAGTTTCCCACCTTCCGGCATGGCGTCCCTTGCATTCACTCCCAGGTTCATCATGACCTGTTCCAACTGGGCTGGATCGGCATGGATTGTTTTAAGAGCTTCTTCCAGGTGGAGTTCTATATCGATCATCTTGGGGATCGTTCTCTTCAGGAGCTTTTCTACCTGCTGCACTTCCTGGTTGAGGCCCACGGGCCTCGGCTTACTTTCCACCTTGCGGCTGAATGCAAGGAGCTGCTGAGTAAGCTCGCTTGCCCTGTGAGTGGCATTTTCTATCTGCCGAAGACTGGAGATATCCGGATCACTTTCATCCCTTGGCATAATAAGGATTTGCGTATAGCCGAGAATCGCCTGGAGCAGGTTGTTGAAATCGTGTGCAATACCTCCTGCAACCGTGCCGACGGCCTCCATTTTCTGGGCCTGGAGCATCTGCCTTTGCAGTTTCTTCAGTTCCCTTTCGGCCAGAATCCGTTCGGTCACATCACGGGCTATACCGCTGACATAGGGTTCTCCTTCTTCCGGCTTTATGAGATTGCTACGATACTCGAGGTAAATCATCCGTCCGTCTCTTGTAAAATAGCTCGCGATGCCCTCATAGTGACCTTGTTTCTTAATCCCTTCCAGGTACTCGGCATCAAACAGAGCTCTGAGTCCCGGCTTCATGAAATCCGCTGCCTTATGGCCTGCAAACTCATCAAGTTCGTAGCCGAATATACTGGCAAGGGCCCTGTTTGCATCGGTGAAACGGCCTTCCAGGTCCTGGGTATAGATAAGGTCCGACACGGAATTGAAGAGGTCCCTGTAACGTTTTTCCGACCGGCGAAGCTCTCCTTGAGTCCTTTTAAATTCAGTGACATCTCTTACGATTGTAACCAAGCAATCTTCTTCCCCGTATTTGAAAATTTTCCCCGACAGCAGGGTATCGAGGACACGTCCGTCCTTCATCCGAAATTGCACTTCGAATCCGTCGACCATGCCTTTGTCTTGAAGATTGGCTCGGAGTCTCTCTCTATCGGCCGGGTTGGTATACAGGCCCAGTTGAAAAGGCGTCTTCCCAATGACCTCTTCTTTTGAATATCCTGCATAACTGCAAAAGGCATTGTTCACATAAAGATAACAGTCATCCTCGATCCTCAATATGGAAATCGCATTCGGGGCGCTGTCAAAGGTGATCCCGAATTTTTCCTCACTTACACGCAGGCCTTCTTCAGCACGCTTCTTTTCATCAATGTTTCTGGCGATGCCGTGTACGGCAATCACTTCGCCCTTGTTGTTGACAATCGGGCGGTTAACAAACGAATACCACTCAAACCTGCCATCCTTTTTCCTGGCACGCATCTCGAAGTTGAAGGTTTCGCCTCGCCGTCCTTTTTCGTAGGCTTCGGATGCGATAGCTAAGTCATCCGGATGAAACAAGAAGCCGAAATGACAGCCAATGATTTCTTCTTCCTTGTAGCCGCCATCGTTCAGGAATGCCTCATTGACCTCGATGAATTTGCCTTCCATATCGACTGTGAAAATCGCATCAACCGCATGCTTGAAAAGATCGCGGTACTTTTTCTCACTTTCTCTTAAATCTTGCAACAGGCGACGTTCCGCGTTTCTCTGCCCGGTGACATCGCGAAAGACCAAAACAACGCCAATGATTCGCCCATCCTTATCGCGGACAGGCGCGCCGCTGTCTGCCAGCATCTTTTCAGCACCGTCCCTGGATATCAATACTGTATGGTTCGCAAGACCTACTATGTCTCCGGTTTCAAGAACCTGCTCCACGGGGTTGGCACAGAGTTCCCGCGTCTTTTCGTTGATGATGTGGAAGACCTCAGTCAAACGCCTGCCGATTGCCTCCTCTTCCTTCCAGCCGGTCACCTCTTCTGCAGCCCTGTTCATCAACGTTATGGTCCCGCTCTTGTCCGTGGAGATTACGCCGTCCCCGATGGAGCCAAGGGTAACATCAAGCCGCTCCTTTATCGCGCTGACTGCGGCCTCTTTTTCCTTGCGCTCTGTTATGTCAACAAAATGTCCCAGGGCAGCCTGCCGGCCCTCGTACTGGAGAGAAGTGACTGTTTCCAGAATCCACCTCGTGTCACCGTTTTTGCTTATGGCCCTGAATTCGTAAGGAGAGAGGCGATTTTTCTTCAACATGGAAACCGACGCATCCCTCACCATCTCTCTGTCTCCCGGATGGACGAGATCCATGGCATTCCTGCCCAAGAGTTCCGCTTCAGGATAGCCTGTAATCCTTTGAAATTCGGGACTGGCCAGTATAAATTTTCCCTCCTGCACGATATAGATACCTATCGGAGAAGACTCGATCAATTTTCTCGGAAACTCGTCGGGGTTGATAACGCCAAAGGGCAGTCCTTTCAGATCAGGTCCTATAACTCAAATGAGGTACAATGTCAAAGATGCTGGTTATGCCAATATCCGCGATTGGTTTTGCGGGTGGTTGGGGACGTGGTTGACAAATTACGCTTGAGAGATTCAGGCTCAGGATTTTCGAATTGAACAAAGATTGATGACTTCGAAAAAAGCTGGTTTATGCCGCGAGCGGCAGCCTATGAGCAACGAAGTGGAGGAGAACCTGACACTCTTTTCCAGACCCTTTCTAAACACTTGGGAGGGAATGGACGCCGATTTGGGGTTTAGCGTAAA
>JBAPTR010000164.1:0-15805 GCA_049282265.1 Desulfatiglandaceae bacterium
GGTTGCGCTGCACCCCATTGATTTGCGTGCCCGTCCATGGGCACGATGATGCCTTTTTACGAAGTCATCAAATTTGATGGAATCGTAAAAAGTCCATCCATGGGCACGTTGATGACTCCTTAGGAAGTCATCAAATTTCCTCGTGAGTCCGAGATGCTTGCGATATTTCGTACGTTTGACCCGCGGCCCTGAAGGAACCCGCACTGGCAGACCCTCAACCCTCAGGTCGCGGGTTTCTTGCTGTATGCAGGAGAACCATGAGAGAAAAACTGATTGAAATAGAGAAAAAGGCCCTGAGGGAATTGTCCGAAGTAGCGGATAAGTCGGCTCTTGAGGACTTCAGGGTTACTTATCTCGGGAAAAAGGGACTGCTCACCACCTTCTTGAGACAACTTGGCACCATTGATCCCAGCGAGAGACCGGTTATCGGCAAACTGGCCAACGAGATCAAACAACGGATTGCGAGTCAGTTCCAAGAAGTATCTCGTAAAATGGGTCTATCTTCTGTCCACAATGAACCGCTCCCCGATATCACACTGCCCGGGCGGGAACCCCTTCGCGGTCACCTCCACCCCATCACGCAGACCCTCAGAGAAGTGTGCCACATCTTCGAAAAGATGGGCTTCCGAGTGGTGAAGGGACCCAATGTGGAATTGGATTACTACAATTTTGAGGCGTTGAATATCCCAAAAGATCATCCCGCAAGAGACATGCAGGATACCTTTTACATTTCTGAAAACGTGGTTCTCCGGACCCACACTTCACCGATGCAGGTTCGGGTGATGGAGGCGAAGCAGCCGCCGGTGGCTGTTATCGCTCCCGGCAAAGTCTACAGGCGGGATTCTGATGTCTCTCACACTCCCATGTTTCACCAGGTGGAGGGTCTCCTGGTGGATAAAGGTGTGACCTTCGGAGCACTGAAGGGGACTCTTACAACCTTTGTACGAGAGATGTTCGGAAAAGAAACGGCCCTGCGATTCAGGCCCAGCTTTTTTCCTTTTACAGAGCCGAGCGCAGAGGTTGATATGGAATGCGTCATTTGCGGAGGAAAGGGCTGTCGGACCTGCGGCCAAACGGGATGGATCGAAATCCTGGGTTCCGGGATGGTGGATCCAGAGGTCTACGGCTTTGTAAATTATGACCCCGAGGTCTATTCGGGATTCGCGTTTGGGATGGGTATGGAGAGAATTGCCATGCTCAAGTACGGTATCGATGATATCCAGCTTTTTTTCAAGAATGACATGCGTTTTCTCCGACAGTTCTAGCCGGTATATTGTGTCCGGTTTCCTTATGCCTTGAGCCCTGTGCCTTAAGCCTCTCAGTGGGAAAAGACAATGAAAGTAAATCTAAACTGGCTGAAAGAATATGTGAACATAGAACTGTCGCCGAAGGACCTGTGTGACGCGCTGACAATGGCCGGCCTGGAAGTGGAGGGTCTGGAACCCGTCGGCGAGGGCCTAGAGAAAGTCGTGTCGGCGAGGATTCTCAGCGTTGAGCCACACCCCGATGCGGATCGACTTTTCCTGTGTATGGTTGATAGCGGTAAAGAGAGGTCACAGGTGGTATGCGGTGCGCTCAATCTGCAAGCAGGGGCCATGGCTCTGCTGGCACTTCCGGGTGCCCGGCTCCCGAACGGCACTGTTGTCGATGAAAGTGAGATAAGAGGGCAACTTTCGAGAGGAATGCTTCTGGCCGAAGACGAGCTGGGCCTGACAGATGACCACAGCGGAATCCTGCTATTGCCCGAGGAGACCGCTCCGGGACAATTGATCAGCGAGGTGCTGTCTCTCCCCGACTGGGTACTGGATATCTCCATCACACCCAACCGGGCGGATTGCGTTTGTGTCTTAGGTGTGGCAAGAGAAATTGCAGCCATAACGGGTGAAAAACTCAGACTGCCGGAGATAGAATTAAGGGAATCGGGTCCCGAAATAGAAGGCTTTTCCAGCGTCACTATAGAGGACCCATCAGGGTGCCCTCGATACACGGCCGGGCTCCTTCAGGACATCACGTTGGAGACATCGCCCTTCTGGATGCGATACAGACTCTTCCACGCCGGCGTAAGAAACATCAACAGTATTGTTGATGTAACGAACTATGTGATGATGGAAATGGGACAGCCGCTCCATGCTTTTGATTACAACCGTCTCAAGGAGAATCGGATTGTGGTCAAGAGGGCCAGCGCTGGAGATCGGTTTTCGACCCTCGACGGTCAGACCCGCATCCTGACTGACGAGACCCTCATGATTTGTGACAGTGATCGCTTCGTGGGGATTGCTGGGATTATGGGTGGCCTGAATTCGGAAATCTTTGCCGGAACTGCAAATGTGCTGGTGGAGAGTGCCTACTTTGACCCCGTCACCATTCGACGCAGTGCGAAGTACCTGGGGTTGTCCACAGAAGCCTCCTATCGATTCGAAAGGGGAATCGATATCGAGGGCGTGCCGAGGGCCTTGAAAAGGAGCCTGGATCTTATGGTGCAGTTGAGCGGTGGTGTGGTTGCTTCCGGGATCCTGGACAACTATCCACGCCCTTATGCTCACCGGGAGATCAAGTTCCGGCCGGACCGCTGCAATGCCTACCTGGGAACGGCGCTTTCAGGAGAATCCATGTCGGACTATCTGAGGTCCCTGGAAATGGATGTGCGAAAGGAAAGTGAAGAACTCCTCACCGTTATACCCCCATCGTTCAGGGTGGACATCAATCGTGAAGTGGATCTTATGGAAGAGGTGGCGCGCCTCCATGGATACAACGAAATTCCTGTAACTCCAGCTCTTATCAGCCCCCCTGACGAAAACGAGCTGCCGGAGCTGGCATTCAGCGATCGCGCAAGGTCTCAGTTGGCATCTTTTGGATTTACGGAAATCATCACCTACAGCTTCATATCGCCTGAGTCGCTCGTTACATTGAATCCAAACGCGGACGCCGACCACTTGGTCAGAATTCTGAACCCATTGAGTTCGGATCAGTCGGTTTTGCGTACTTCCCTGATTCCCGGGCTTCTGGACACGCTGAAGACCAATTTCTCACACGGAGAAAAGGAATTGAAGTTTTTTGAATGGGGAAAGACCTTCCAGAACCGGGGCGAAGGCCGACAACCCGTTGAAAAACCACGGCTGGTTGGGGTCATGGCCGGGCCTTACCGTCGGAAGACTTGGTATGAAAGTGAAAGGCCGGTGGACTATTATGATGTGAAGGGGACCGTCGAGGGCCTCTTAAGGTACATCGGGATTGAATCATTTCACTTTCGCAAGGGCGAACCCGATCCTGCCTACGATTCACACATGTTTTCTGAAGTCATGGCGGGCAATGCGTGTGTGGGCCGACTTGGCAGGGTGTCCCAGAAGATTATGAGGGCTTATGATCTGGAAAACGAAACAGCCTATCTCTTTGATCTGGATATCGAGGCGCTCCTCAGTGCAAGGCCTCAAACAAGGGCATTCCGTCCTTTTGCGAAATTTCCAGCCGTCTACAGGGATATTTCCCTTCTGGTCGGATTGTCTATCGAAAGCGGCGGAATTATGGATATCATCCGACAGGAAGGCAAAGAACTTGTGGAATCCATCGAGATTTTCGACTACTATGAAGGGAAAAGCATAGCCTCAGATCAAAAGGCCATTGGCTTCAGGATCTGCTATCGCTCAGCCAGCCGCACGCTTGACGGGGCTGAAGTCAACAGATTGCATGAGACGATTATCGACCGAATTCGACAGGAAACAGGGGGAACGCTCCGGGAGGGATAGGGTGTGAGTCGTATACCTGATGACAGGCGATTTTTTCGGATCGGCGAAGTGAGTCGGATCGTCGGCGTTGAACCCTATGTCTTGAGATACTGGGAGGGTGAGTTTCCACAGATCAGGCCGCAAAGGGCGGATTCCAACCAGCGAACCTACCAGAAAAAAGACCTCGAGATGATTTTGGAGATCAAGAGGCTTCTCTACGAAGAAAAGATGACCATCGAAGGTGCACGGCAAAGGCTCGGGAGAAACGCGATAGGGAGAAATCCCCGGAATGTCCTTCTCGCGGATTTGAAAACCGGGCTTGAGGAGGTTCTCAGCATACTCAAGTAAAAGGGAAGGCCAGTGCATTCCTTTCCGGCGGGAATATATTGCTCCTGAGCATCTGTCACGGCGCAAATATTCTGCGCGGGGTTTTCAGTCAAACCAGTCCCTCCATCAGTCCAACCGAAAATGGTCCGATGCGCCTGTCGGGTGCATTATTAACCAGGTAGTTGCTGTTAAGCAATTTCGGCGTCCCGGATATTCCCTTTCAGAAACGATTCCACTGCCCCTCCCTTGAGCGACGCGATGGTCTGCAGAAGATAAATAGGGCTGCGACCGTTTGCAGGAGATAAACAACGCCAAACTACCCTGATTCAACAAGGGCAAGTCAATACGCAGGCCGGGACCCGGCTCAGGGTTCGGTGCCCCTTCTGCGTGACAAGAACAACGCTCTTCATCCCTGCTCTCAACGGGCTGTCCATCCCTGTTTCTACTCCAACGGCAAGAACCATGCCCCTTTCAAGCATTTGTTTGGACTCTGGGCCAATGAAGGGGGGTTCGATAAGCTCCAGGCCGATGCCGTGGCCGGTAATGGATAGAGATGAGTAAAAGGGTCGTGTCTTTTTCTTCACCCTCTTAATCCACTCTCCGATCTCAAAGCCCGGTCTGAGTCCGACCAGCAGCTCATTGTATAGGTCTAAAACGCTCCGAGACACTCCAGCCGCCTCTCCCTTTAACGATCCCATGGCGAAGGTTCTGGCTTCATCCACGTGATAACCGTTCAGAACGAATCTGGATTCCATGGGAAAAGAGTCGCCATATTTGACTTTCTTTTCTGTCTTAACCAGCAGGGCAGTACCCTGGGAGACCTCCGGAAAGCACGGTGGTTCTATTGTCCCCGCTCCTGATTGAAGGAGGGTCTGCGCTGTAAACCCCTTCTTCTGATAATCCCTGATGCGGAACCGACCGCCGTGTCCCGCAGCCCTGGTAAAATTCTCCACCATCCCGGCAAGTTCAAGCCGGGTGTGCCCAGGCATAAGATTGTTTTGGATATAATCGAATGCACGAGCTGATTGCTGGGTGGCCTTTTCTATCTGAATGATCTCCCAATCCGATTTGATTGCTCGGACAGCGTGGATCAAAGGAGAACCGTCCAGGCATTTGGAGTCTGCGAAAATCCGACGAAAGAAATGGAATTCCCTCACAGGCATGACATCCCATTCGAGCGCCATGCGATGGGGCACCTTTCCGTAGTATTGAACAATGTGTCCCGGAATATCCTTGACAGACTGGATCTGAATGATGTTTTTCAAAGGCGATTCAGCCATGGCCCTGGGAAGGTATTTTTTCACGAGAAGGATAGGGGCGCCTTCGGCCGGAATGAAAAGGAATCCATTCTGGGCAGTCCCCGAAAAGTAGAGAAGATCCACTCGTTGGAGGATGAACAGGCCATCCATTCCTTCGGATTGCATCTCGCATTGGAGTTTTTGGATACGGCGTTCTATTTCATCTGCTGCTGTCATAGAGGTGGATACCCCGGTTAACCCGTTAGCCCGTGAGTTTGTTTTTTCAGCATTGTCCCCATTCAGGGACCTCTTCATTTCACCATTTCTACTGGTGCTGATTGGCATTCTAAACAAACCGTCAAGACGACGGCAATCTTTTTCCTTCTGCAATAGGCTCAAAAAGGCAAAATAAAGTCATCATTTCTAACACCACTCCGCTTATCTTCTGCAAACTGTCATATCGGCACTCCCGTACTTGATCAATCCGCCTCCCTTGGTGTATGATAGAAGCTCATATCATGGAATCGGCATTTATATTGCCGGGTTGGAAGGAGTCACATGTTAAGAGAACAAGGCATTGTACAGAAAGTCTATGGTGGAAAAGCCACCGTCCGCGTACAACGCACCCCTGCCTGTGCCCATTGCGAATCCAGTGGGTCCTGTGAGTTGGCGGAGGGTAAGACCATGACAATTGAAATAACCAACACGCTTCATGCGAAAATTGATGACCGGGTGGAGATCAGTTTGCCTGCTAATTCCCTACTGAAACTTTCCTTTGTCGTCTATTTTCTTCCGGTCGTTGGTCTGGTTGCAGGGGCGGCGCTGGGGAATGCTTTTGCATCTTATTTTGGAGTGTCAGACGCCGCAGGAGCCCTGACAGGGGGAGTGATGGGTCTGGTCGGGGCGTATTACATCATGAAGTGGGTCAACAGCGGTGCGCGGACGAAGATGGAATATCGCCCGCGCATCACGCGTATTCTCAGTGCAGATTCTTCTCAGTGCGACGATAGCATATCAGACCACATTGCAGGCAGCGTTTTGACTCGGTCAGGGCCTGTTCCTCTGAATAGCCGAGGGCTACCTCCCGGGAAGGATCGTTGACTCGTTCAGATTCGGAAATTTCCGGCATATGCTGCCTGGGAAGTTGTGTCACCGGTTCAACCTGAGTCAAACTAAGGACCTGCGTAAATCGGCGGATCATATTGGGTAAGGGTTCCACAGGATCGCCGGTAAGGTACCGGTGGACGGAGTTAGCTGCCCTTCGTCCGGATCCGATGGCCTCTACAACCGCCTGGTAGTCGGCTATGACTTCACCGGGGCGAAAAAGACCTACGTCTTCGGTGGCAAAGGGACTCGCATAGGGAACGAGGGTCTCCCACACAAGTGGGCGGCTCTCGGATTCTTCATCCTCAGTTCCGCTGGCCTGGGGGACATAAATGAGTTCAGGAAACCTGCCTGCACCGGTGAGCAGGAGGTCAACCATGATTTCCTCTTGCGCTTCCTCGTCTTTCTTGTCAAGGTGAGTAATCACGACCCCTTGCAGACTTTCCCTCTCACCGGTCATCTTGGTCACCGCACTCCGGAAAAGGAAGCGTATCCCCATTTCCCGGGCATCTCGAAGCGTAGTCGAAGGATAAGGAGCGTCTTGTTCCCTACCACGAAAGACCATGTACACCTCCTTTGCCCCTTCGCCGAGGCAGACCTGGGCAGCTTCCATGGCTGACTGGCCACCCCCCAGGATCATCACGTGTTCGCCCGTCTGACTTTTCTTGCCGAGACGATGATCGAGGAGAAAATCAACCAGGATCTGGACGCCCGGCAGTGGGCCGCCTCCATCTGTTTCCTGGTGTTCACGTATCTGGGTGTCCCAGCCTCCGGTCCCCACAAACACCGCAGAGAAGCCTTCCTCGAGCAGGGAGTGGATGGTCATGTCTTTCCCCAGCTTCCGGCCTTTCTTTGCTTCCACGCCGGCTTCCAGGATGCCTTCTATTTCCCAATCGAGGACGTCCCGGGGGAGTCTGGATTCGGGAAGGCCGAAGTGAAGAATGCCGCCCAGCTCTTCTCGGGCCTCGTAGAGCGTTACGTCATGGCCGAGTCGATTCAGGAAGTAGGCTGCCGTGAGGCCTTCAGCACCTCCGCCGATCACCGCCGTCCTGCGATGGGTTTCCGGGGCCCTGGGAATCTGCACGTGCTTTCCCAAGGCCATTTCCTGATCGGCGGCAAAGCGTTTCAGGTTGTTGATGGCCACCGGTTCGTCGATGAGGTTGCGCCTGCATTCCGCTTCACAGGGCTGTACACAGATCCTGCCGCACACGTGGGCGAAGGGGTTTGTTTCCCTGACGATTTTGAGCGCTTCCAGGTAGTTTCCCTGCGATATTTCGCGTATATAAGAAGGGATATCAATTCCCGCGGGGCAGTTGCGCTGACAGGGCGCGGTGCACTGGTCCGTGGCATACTCCCTCTGAACGCGCCTGGAATTTGAGGTGAGGGTAATGATATGCCTCGGACAGACGCGTTCACAGGTACCGCAGCCGGTGCAGAGGTCGTTGTCGACCACCGGCAGATTATCGGGGCCTATGGAAAGGGCGCCGAATGGACAGGCCCTGACGCACGTCCCGAGTCCCAGGCAGCCAATTGGGCAGACCTTGGAGCCCCCGTTCAGCATCATGGCGGCGCGGCAGTCGTTAAATCCATCGTAGACATATTTCAAGTCGGCGTCCTGGAGGCCGTAGGTGCACCCTGGTTTGGCAAAGTCCGGTTCCCTTTCCTGAACTTCGACACCCAGAATGCCCGCAATCTCCGCATGGACCTCGGGGCCGGAAGCCACGCAGACATTCGGGGGGGCCTTCCCGGTCGCGATGGCCTGGGCCGAGCCGCTGCATCCGGGGTAGCCGCATCCTCCACAGTTTGCGCCTGGAAGCGCTTCCTCTATTTCCAGAACGATGGGATCGACGTACACGTAAAAGATCTTGGAGGCCACGGCGAGCCCGAGTCCCGCTGCAAGGCCAATTCCACCTATAGCCAGTATGGCTGCAATCATTTTCTATCTCCGCTTTTCTTATGGTTACAGTTAGGCACGATTATACTTTTGAACATGCCTGGATAGAGATTTTATTAAACGAGTCCGGCAAACCCCATGAAAGCGAGAGCCAGGAGTCCCACCGTAATGATCCCGATAGAGGTGCCTTTAAGGTGCACAGGGATGGGTGCCGTTGCAAAGCGCTCTCGAATTCCGGTTAAGACAACCAGGGCCATTCCGTACCCCACACTGGAAGCGAATGCATAAACCAGAGTGTGAAGGAAATCATATTCGTTCTGCACTACGATGAGGGCTATTCCGAGTACAGCGCAATTGGTCGTGATCAGGGGGAGGAAGATGCCCAGGGCCTGGTAGAGTGCCGGGACGGACTTCTGCAGAAACATTTCAACCAATTGCACCAAGGCTGCAATGACCAGGATAAACGCTATGGTTTCCAGGTATTCCAGTTCAAAGGGGACCAGGACGTATTTTTCAATGATCCACGTTGCGGCGCAGGCCATTACAACGACAAAGACAACAGCCATCGACATTCCAATGGCCGTATCGATTCGGGTCGAGCACCCAAGGAATGGACAGTTTCCTAAGAATTGTGCCAGAATAATATTACTGACAAAAATAGCCGCTATTATTAGGAGGAGATAATCAGACATAGATTAATCCTTTTCCTTCCAGACGAAAGGCATCTAGTGTTTTTTTTGTTTTGCACTGATGAAATTCATCAGAGCCAGGATCAAGCCGAAGCATAGGAACGCCCCGGGCGGTTTCAACATGATGGCAAAGGGTTTGAATGATGACCACATTACAGATGATCCGAAAATGGTCCCGTTTCCCAAAATCTCACGGATAGATCCAAGGACGAACAAGGAGATGGTATAACCCAAGCCTATTCCTAATCCATCTGCGATGGAAGGAAGTACTGAATTTTTTGAAGCAAATGCCTCTGCCCGTCCGAGAATAATGCAGTTGACAACAATGAGCGGAACAAAAATGCCCAAGGCCTTGTATGCAGGATAGAAGTAGGCCTGCATCAACAGTTCTGCAAGCACCACAAAAGAAGCAATGACGACGATGAAAGCTGCAATACGCACGTTTTTGGGTATCAAATTACGAAGCAGTGATATGAGAAGATTTGAAAACACCAGCACGAACATGGTTGCCATACCCATGGCAATTCCATTCTGTGCGGAAGTGGTGACGGCAAGCATGGCACAGATGCCGAGTACAAGTCTGAATGGAGGAATCTCCTTCCAGAGACCTTTCGTAAACTCTTGGGTGATGCTCATCAACCAACCTCCTTTTTAAGAGCCGGGTATAGCTCGAACGCCTTTCTGACGGCCTTGACAACGCCCTCACTGGAATGGGTGGCGCCGCTGACAGCATCGATCTTGCCGCCTTTAGAACTCAGCTCCACGTTGTCAGAGAGGGAAATGCCTTTGAATTGATCGGTAAACTTAGGTTCTGCAATACGTGACCCCAGCCCCGGCGTCTCGGAGTTTGTCATGATTCTCAGGCCGGTGACTTTTCCTTTGGTATCTAATCCGATCATCACATTAATAAGCCCCTCGTGTCCCATCCCTGCGGTGCTGTATGCAAATCCGATGAGTTTTCCTCCCTTTTTTGCAGGGAAAATGTTCATTTCAATGGGACGTCCCTTTTTGTCTTTCCCCATCTTCATGACGATGCGGTCCTTTATCGGATCGTTATCGTAGCCGACCAAAACCGCTTTAATTGAAGGCGCTTCAACGTACTTTAGCAGCTGGTATTCACGCGGGGCCTTGGTTACCTTGTTGGCATAGGCCAGCACCATGGCAGAGCTTACTGATATTACAGTCAAGACTACGACCATCCTGATTAAATCACGCAATTTCTTTGACCCTCCCTAGAGCTCTGGGTTTGATGCGGTCCAGCAGCGGGGTGGCCGCATTCATCAGCAGAATGGCGAAGGCAACCCCCTCCACATAACTTCCCCAGATTCTAATGATCATGGTGATGACACCACAACCTATTCCATATAAGATCATCCCCGGGGTGGTCACGGGGCAGGTTCCCTTCTCCGGTGCGAGAAAGAAGGCACCGAGGAATATCCAACCCGTCAGAATGTGAAATGTCGGCGGCGCGTAGGTGTCCGGATCAATCTGCCAGAAGATAAAGGCAAAAATCCAGGCAGACGCGATGAATGACAAGGGGATATGCCAGGTAATACGCCTGCGGTAAAGGAGAAAGGCTCCCCCCAGCAAGATGGCAAGAACGCATACGGTGCCGATTTCACCCGGTACATTTCCCAGAAACAGGTCCTTCCAAGGGACATCGATTATTTCGCCTACTCCGCCGCCCTTGAACGTGGCAAGAGCGGGATCGGAAAGCATCTCTCCCGGTGCCAGCAGAAAATGGGGATCGGGCGTGGGAAAATTGGCCAGGAGGTCCTTATAGGAGAGGCTCAAAAAGGTCCACCCCACCAGGGCCGAGTTGAAAGGGTGACTGCCCAGGCCTCCAAAGAGCTGTTTCCCCACCAGAATGGCCACAAAGGCCCCTATGATAGCGGTCCACCATGGGGACCCGGCGCTCATCAGAAAGCCTAACAGGATTCCCGTGATGAGGGCGCTGCCGTCGTTGATCTGAACGTCGCGACCGATGGCCTTCTGCCAGAGGTATTCCGTAAGCAAGGCCGTCACGGCGCTAATAAGAATAATCATCAATGCAGGCCAGCCGAAATAGAACCATCCTGCAAACATGGCCGGAACAAGGGCCAGGATGGTTTCCAGGTGCATCTTTTGCAGGGAATCCCCTGAATGAAGGTGAGGTGGTATGGAGACGTAAAACGCCGGTTTTTTCATAATTGCTTCCTCTCGAGTTCAAGCTCTCGCTTCCCGAAACGCATAAATTGCACCATGGGGCGCTTGACAGGGCATACATAGGCACAGATGCCGCATTCGATGCAACTGTAAAGGTCCATTCTTTCGGCAACATCGAATTTTCCATATTCACATAACTTGCTCAGTTCATTGGGCAGCAGTTTCATGGGACAGTGGCGGACGCAATATCCACAGCTTACGCAGGCAAGACTGGAATAACGGGTGACTTCGTGCTCTGACTGAAGGATGATAGAGGCTGTTTCCTGTGTGACAGGGACATTGAGTTGATAGAGCGTCTCCCCGAGAAATGGGCCGCCACAGATGACTTTGGCTGTCTTATGACTCAGAGGCGGCAATTCTTTAAGGATGTCTTCCAGCAGGGTTCCTTCCTTGACGGAAACAAGGGTATCGAGCCCGGATGCCGGCGCGGTAATCTGGACCAGGACGTCTAATGCTGGTTTACTGTAACGAATGGCCTCCAGGACTTTCAGCGCCGTGATGACATCAATGACCACCGTCCCCACGGATCGAGTATCCATGGTGGCTCGTGGAAGCTCTTTTCCGGTCAAGAAGGGTACCAGGACCGGGGCCAGGGCCAGCGGATACATTGTCGGGCAATAGACCAATTCTACGCTGTGGCTTCTTAGGCCTTGAACAAATCCATCGGAAAGAACGTGTCCTTTTGGGACGGCAAAGACGATGCGGGAGGCTCCACAGAGTCTCGTGAGAAGGGGAATGCTCTCAAGAATCTCTTCACCGCGGGTCCGAATAGCCGCCTTTCTCATCCAGAGTCCCGGTTGGGTGTCCATTCCATTGATGATGAGGCAGTCAATCGGCTGACCAAGATCTGATTCGGGAGGAATGAGACCCGCGGGAAAACTGCCTGGTTGAGCCAGCCTGGCTGCGATCGGCCAGGGAGAGGGTTCAACTTCCCTGATACCGGAGCCTCGAATGCGTCTGATCATGTCTTTTAGGTCACCATCGGAAACCAGTGCAGCGTCTTCTGCTCCAACCCCGTCTTCTTCTATGGAATCAATGACCAGGGAAAGACTTTCATCGCCATCGGGCGTCGGCCATGGTTGAATGGCTGAAATTTGTCCTGTCACGGACGCCAGTAAGGGCGGACAAAGTTTGTCAGGCCCCTTTGCAACTATTTGACCGGCCTGAACAGAGTCACCGGCAGCAACAAGTGGGGTCATTTTCCCAAAAAAGGATGTCAGGGGCAGAACTGCCCGACCCGGAATCGGCAGGTTTTTTATGGCTGGATCGAAAGCCATTTCGTTTCCGGTAGAAAAAGAAAGACCTTTAATACATTTCATAGATTCACCAAAATTGATCGTCCCCAATGGCTATCAGTTTTTATTTAACAAAGCCCCGTCACGATACCGGTCGCACGCAGCGAGGTTATCACGGGCCAAAAGAATTCTGGAATTCAAACGTATGCCATTTATAGAAATCTGGTTCAATTTGTCAAGGACGTTTTTTTGAAACCGGTCTTGGGGACAGCCACCGACATGCTGAAAAGTTTTGGGAAACGTCAAAACATTGACGACAAGTGCAAACGGCCTTTCCCTGCCCCCATTTGGCGGCAACAAACCATAATAACATGCACTTTCGAAATGTTAAGTTCCTCGCCTTAGGAAATTCCAGGGAAGATATTGGCAGAGATATTGCATGAATTCATTTTGTTGGTGTTGTCATTCAGTGTATTTTCAGGGGAGTAGCGAAACATGAAAAAAGGGCGTCTGCACCAATTGATTCGTCTTGATTTTCTAAAGGCTGTGGTGCCTTCCTCATTGAGTATCTTCCTGTTTGCACTGGCTATCTTTTTTTTCTTCCTTGATGCGGTGACCGGTGTGAATGGAATGAACAAAAAATTCACGTTGGTTTCTCTGGCCATTCTCGCTTTCATCAGCCTCCTGCTCATGTATACCATCCGCCGGACATTGGTCTTTGAGAAAAAACGAGATGATGCAGAAAGGAAACTCCAAGAAAGTGAGCGTCGCCTCAAACGACTCTACGAAAAATCCAGGTCGAGGGAAGTACTCTATCGTTCCCTCCTGGAATCCTCTGCCGATGCCATTATCATCTATGATTTAGAGGGCAGGGCGCAATATGTCAACCCTGCCTTTACGGAAATCTTTCAGTGGAGAGAGGAGGAGGTCCTCCATCAAAAGATCCCTTTTCTCCCCGATTCCGAAAAAGGGAGGAGCCACGAAATCATTGAATCCCTGCTCGGAGAAGGGATGCCATGCCAGGGATTTGAGACCAGGCGCCTGAAAAAGGATGGGGAGATCCTTGATGTCAGCATCAGTGCTTCACGTTATAGCGATCACCAAGGGCAACCGGCCGGATTGCTCGTCATTATTCGGGATATTTCCGAGACGAAGAAACTCCAGGCCCAGCTCCAACAGGCCCAGAAGATGGAGGCCATAGGAACCCTCGCGGGGGGCATAGCCCATGACTTCAATAATCTGCTCATGGGGATCCAAGGCAATACCTCGCTGATGCTTATGAAACTGGATAAGAATCACCGGTTTTATAAAAAACTGAAAGGCATCGAAGATCAGGTCGAAAGCGGCAGCAAGCTTACGGGTCAACTCCTGGGGTATGCAAGGCAGGGGCGTTATGAGATCACGCCCATCGACTTGAACAAGATTGTGAAAGAAACATCCGAGACCTTTGGAAGGACCAAGAAGGAGATCATGCTTCGTTTGGATCTGGGAGCAGGCCTTTATGGTATCGAGGCCGACAGGACGCAGGTCGAGCAGGTCCTTCTCAACCTGTATGTGAATGCCTGGCAGGCCATGCCCGGGGGAGGTGACCTTTTCATTCAGACAGCCAACACCCACCACGGGGAAATGCAAGGGAAGGTCTACAAGGCAAAACCGGGTCCCTATGTAGAACTCACAGTACGTGATACCGGTGCGGGAATGGATCAAAAGACTCAGGAAAGGATTTTCGAACCCTTTTTCACCACAAAGGAAATGGGGTATGGAACAGGTCTGGGATTGGCCTCGGTATACGGCATAGTCAAGGGGCACGGGGGATATATCGACGTGGAAACAAAAAAGGGTAAGGGAAGCACCTTTCGAATCTATTTTCCTGCAACCTCAAAAAACGTGACATTCAAGAAAAATGCAGGTGAAAACCCGGAAAAGGGAAGCGGCACCATCCTCCTGGTTGATGATGAAGAGGCAGTGGTAACCGTTGCCCGTGAACTCCTTGAGGAGTTGGGTTACAAGGCCCTGGTGGCGAGAAATGGAGAGGCAGCCATCGCTGTCTATGAAGATAACAGGGAGGAAATCGATCTCGTCCTCCTGGATATGGTATTGCCCGGAATGGGGGGCGGAGAAATCTTTAATCGCCTTAAAGAACTGAATCCGGACGTGCGCGTGCTCCTTTCCAGTGGTTACAGCCTCAACGGAGAGGCCCAGGAGATTCTTGACCGTGGTTGTGATGGTTTTATCCAAAAGCCTTACAGGGTCAACACATTGACTAAGGCCATTGAAGAAGTTATGATGACTTCATAAAAACCCATCATCCACTGAAACCATGCGCTACGAAGGTCCAATATACAGACCCCCCAGCGAGGCTGACAGCCTGCTGATTCAGGCAACCGTGGGTTGCCCGCACAACAAATGCACCTTTTGTATGGTCTACAAAAAAGGTCCGCCTTTTCGTGTCCGGCCGGTTAAAGATATTAAGGAAGATCTGGATCAGGCCAGGCACCTGTACGGGTCTTTGATCAAAACGCTCTTTTTCCCGGCCGGAAACACCATTTGCATGCCCACCGATCAGCTGACTGATATATGTGCTTATGGGAAGGAGATTTTTCCGGATTTGGAAAGGATAACGGTATATGGTTCTTCACAATATATCTATCAAAAGGGCCCGGATGATCTCAAGGCCCTCAGGGAAAGCGGTCTAAGCAGGATCCACGTGGGGCTCGAGAGTGGGGACAATGAGATTTTGCGTCGTATCAAGAAAGGCACTGATGCCGCGACTCAGATTCAGGCAGGGAAGTGGGTTCGGGAGGCGGGAATTGAACTCAGTGAATATGTCATTCTTGGTATTGGCGGCAAGGAACGGACCCATGAACATGCGGTCGAAACCGCCAAAGTCCTGAACAGTATAGAACCCGATTTCATTCGGTTTCGCACATTTCTTCCAAAGGTCAATACCCTGATCCTCCACCAAATACAAAAAGGCAGATTCCAGATCCTTTCCCCTCATGAAGTCCTGAAAGAAACCAGGACGCTTCTGGAGCATTTGAAAGCGAACTCGGAGATCCGCAGTGACCACTACACCAACTATGCCGATATTCACGGAACTGTGCCGCTGGACAAGGAAAAGATGATTCTCATGGTCGATGAATACCTCCGGCGGAATGAATCGAGCTTCAGACCTGTCTACGTGGGCACGCAATGATAATGGAATCTTGAAAAGCTCATTTATGCCGTAATCGGCAACCTATCGGGAATGAAGAGAAACCGAACCTGACAATCTTTTTCAAATGTTTTCTAAACACTCCGGAGGGGATGGACGCCGATTTGGGGTTCAGCGGTACGTCACAGAAGCGCGTAGGGTTTGATAGGAGTGAACCCCAAATAGTCGTCCATGCAG
>JBAPTR010000165.1:0-8207 GCA_049282265.1 Desulfatiglandaceae bacterium
CATTTTTCACATCTGTATTCGTAGATGGGCATTACTTTCACCTTCTTTCCTATCTATGGTATCGCAAAAAGTCAGGCCTCCAGACTTTCAACGAAGTCATTCTGTTCGCCGGTTCAGTCAGAGAACCTGAGGGTCTTTTTCGGACGCTTTCTCATAGTGCACTTGGCACCCTACTCCGACATGGACGGCTATTTGGGGTTTACGCCTCCGGAAGCTTGGCACTCTCCAATGGCAACCCTTAAACTCCGAATAGTCGTCCATCTCCTCCGGGGTGTTTAGAAACCGTCTGAAAAAGAGTGTCAGGTTCACCTCCCCTTCGTTGTTCATGGGCTGCCGCTTGCGGCATAAACCAGCTTTTTACGAAGCCGCCAGGGCCTCGACCACACCTGCCGCCAGTAAGGGAAACATGATCTCGTGGTGTCCCACCAGTGAATAACCCTTTCCGCCTTCCATGGTTGGTCGGTTGACCACGTTGGTCATGGGGCGGTAATGGCGGACAAAATCCATATTGACCGTGGTAAATTGCCTGACGTCATATCCCAGGTTTCGGACCAGGGACAATGCCTTCAGAAAGACCTCCGGCAGTATGACGGCCGACCCCAGGTTCAGGAAGACCCCCTCTTCCAGCGTCGCCACCAGGGCGGCAAATATCCGGAAATCCAAGTGGGACGTTTTTCCCGTGGCACCACCGTTCGCATCCGGGTGGAAGTGGATGATATCCGTTCCCAGTGCCACGTGGACCGTCACAGGGATGCCCGTCTCGTAGGCCCTCGCCAAGATGCTCAACGCGTTATGGGGAAACTGTTCTCCGACGAGCATGGCCCCCACGGAACGCCCCAGGCCCCATCCCTTCCGGGCGCCTTCTGCGATGGCTCCGTTCAGAAACCTCCCGGTCTCTTCCGCCATGCCGAACCTTCCACTGCCGAGTTCAGCCGCCACGTCTTCAGAGGTCCGTCCAACCATGGCAAGTTCGGCGTCGTGGATGATGCCGGCCCCGTTCATGGCAATGCCGGTTATAATGCCCCTGTCCATCAGGTCCAGAATAATCGGGTTCAGGCCCACCTTTATGGCATGGGCCCCCATGGCAAGGATGATCGTTTTTTCATCTTTTGCGGCCCGGATAATCCTCTGAACGATCTCTCTCAGATCCTGTGCCGCGAGGATATTGGGGAGGCCTTCCATCCACCTTGAAAAAGTCCCTCCCCCCTCCCATGGGTCGGCGAAATCCTCTTTGTTCACTTTGCTCGGGCGTTTCTCAAGGGGATAGGAATGAACGCCTGCCAAAGATATGGGCTTGATATTTTTCATCTTCAATTTCTAAGTTTGATGGAATCGAAAAAGTCCGTCCGGGGACTTTTTCCTCACGTCCATGGGCACGTTGATGACTTTTGCGAAGTCATCAAGCGGGTCTCTGGAAAAGGATATAGTCCACAAGTTGGCAAAGGATATGGCCGGCAAGAATATGGGATTCCTGGATCCTGGCCGTCACTTTGCTCCTCACCACCAAGGCTGCATCGACCAGCCGGGCCAGCTTCCCCCCGTCGCCCCCGATCAGCCCCACGGTGAAGATCTCCTGGGCCTTGGCCACCTGAACCGCCGAGATAACGTTTTCTGAATTTCCACTCGTGCTGATGGCCAGAAGGATGTCGCCCTTCAGTCCCAGGGCCTTGATCTGCTTGGAAAAGATGTCGTCAAAAGCATAGTCATTCCCTATGCTGGTCATGACCGAGGCATCCGTCGTCAGGGCCAGTGCCGGCAGGGGGGGTCTTTCAAGCTCGTACCGGTTAACGAATTCAGCCGCGATATGTTGCGCATCGGCAGCACTGCCGCCGTTTCCGCAGATCAGGAGTTTTCTGTCCTGGACAAAGGCCCCGGCGATCCTTTCAGCCACCTCAATCAAGACAGGTATATTCTGTCGGATGAACCCTTCCTTGACAGTCAGGCTCTCCTCAAGAGCTTTTTCAACGATCTCCCTCAAAAAGCCTCTCCTTCCTGCGGCTATCCCGGCCCACAGTATTGTCTGATTACTCCAAGAAAAAACGCCTAGTTCATCTGCTGAGAAAATATAGCTTTTGAGTGCGTTTGTCAACTTGACGCTTTTTTTGCATTTTTTTCAAAAAATCCTTGTGGAATGCGGTTTTCTGACAATTTTTCATTGAAATTGTCATTTTACTGTGGTAACTGGAACAAGGTTTTTTTTAAAAAGCCTCACTGATCGTCTAACAAGGCCGGAGAAAACATCACACAGGTTTTAAAGCATCACAGTAACTCATCAATCTATCGAGTGATCAATTAAGGATTGGAACAGGGGCCGAATCTCTTCGGCATTGGGGCTGAGTTTGTTATCCATTCACCAAAAACTTAGGAGGGTATTATGACAAAAGCGGAACTCATCGCTGGGATCGCAAAAGAAAGTGATTTGACCAAGGCAGATGCAGAAAAGGCTCTTAACTCATTCTTAGAGATTGCCAAGAAAACCTTGAAGAAGGATGGCAGGCTTGCCCTGGCAGGATTCGGCTCTTTCAGCGTCAGCAAGCGTAAAGCCCGCACAGGGAGAAATCCCCGAACCGGCGAGGCCATCAAGATAAAAGCCAAGAAAGTCGTCAAATTCAAGGCAGGCAAGGGCCTCAGCGACAGCATCTAGTCCGTCTCCATACCCCATCTCGGGGCCTGGTGCCAAACCAGGCCCCGCTCAATCCTCAAAATTAGGGGAACGACCTGCTATCCGTTTTCCGGGTCAGTCCTGCTGTTTAAGCCCGGCGAGCCTCTTGACAGCTTCCGCAATGGTCTTGAGTTCTCTTGACTGGATGGTCCTGACATCCAGAAGGACCCGCTCCTTTTCAACCCTCGTAATGATTGGAGGATCGAAGGATCGCAGCCATCCCTCCATGAACCGTGCTTCCATTTCGCCCGGTACCAGGCACAGGAGGCGTGTGGGCAGTTCCAGCAAAGGAAGCGCCCCGCCCCCGGCCTTGGAGTTCCCGTCGGCCATGGCAATTGAAAATGCGGGGCTCCTGAGGTTGCCTATCAGCTTCAATAGCCTCTCCACCCTTCTCACCATCTCACCATAAGACCCAAGCATCATTCTGAGGGTTGGAATTTCTCTTACGGCTCGACGCTCGTCCCTGTACAACCTCAAGGTTCCCTCGAGAGCAAGGAGTGTCAATTTGTCGATGCGAAGGGCCCGCGCCAGTTGGTTCTTCCTGATGTCATCCACCAGGTTCTTGCGTCCCAGGATGATGCCGGCCTGGGGGCCCCCCAGGAGTTTGTCACCGCTGAACGTCACCAGATCCGCCCCCTGGGCCAATGTCTCTTGCACGGTGGGTTCTCGGACGAGCCCGTATTTTGAAAAGTCAACCAGGGAGCCGCTCCCCAGGTCCTCCATAACGGGAAGGCCATAGCGATTTCCCAGGTTCACCAGATCCTTCATAGGTACATCTTCCGTAAAGCCGACCACCTGGAAGTTGCTCTTGTGTACCTTCAGAAGGAGCGCCGTATCAGGACCTATGACCTGTTCATAGTCACGGAGGTGGGTCTTGTTGGTGGTTCCCACTTCCACCATCCTGGCCCCGCTCTTGCGCATGACGTCAGGGATCCGGAAGGACCCGCCGATCTCCACCAGCTGCCCGCGGGACACGACCACCTCCCTGCCCCTTGCCAGGGTATCCAGACAGATGAGTACCGCAGCAGCATTGTTGTTGACCGCCATGGCCGCCTCGGCCTCTGTCAACTCCTTTAGAAGATCTTCCACGTGGACGTACCTGCTCCCGCGTTTTCCCGCCTCCAGGTCATATTCCAGGTTGCTGTAACCGCCACTCAAGGCCCTGAATTTTCGAAGCACCTTTTCGCCCAGCAAGGATCTGCCAAGATTGGTATGCACGATCACGCCGGTCGCGTTGATCACCGGTCTCAGGCTCGGTCTCGAAATCCGCTCCAGTTCTTCCACTGCCCTGATCGCAACACTTTCCAGCGAGAGTTCCTCTTCATGAATTTCGATGCCCTCGCCGATGGCGCTTCTGAGTTGATCAAGCACCGCATGTACTGCCATAAGGATCAGATCCCTAGGGTTTTCGGCAACCGCTTCTTTTAGGGCGCCCTGCTCAAGCAGGCTGTCAACGCCCGGGAGTCTTCGAAACAGGCTCTGTTTATCCTTTGCCATAACCGCCTTCTCCTCCATGTTTTGAGGGTTTAACGCACTATAGACGAGATTTGCATCCCCGTCAATCCGCACCTTTTGCGTTATAAACAGCCCTCTTGAACCGGAGAAAAAAAGAAATGCGATTGGGGTTGAAATCTGCCCGGAAAGTGTGATATAAATTTCAATCACACGGTGGGTGTAGCTCAACTGGTGGAGCACTGGGTTGTGGCCCCAGAGGTCGTGGGTTCGAGCCCCATCACTCACCCCAGAACAATATCAAGGGGTTAGGCTATTGTCTGACCCCTTTGTTTTTGACCTGAGGACTTCATCCCCAACACTATCCCCAACATGCAAGGCAAAAATTAGGGATTTCTGCCTCATCCCCAGCTTCTCAATATGGAGTCCATCGTCAAGGTGAATGCGAATACCCCCGCTTCGCGGTTGTGGAGAGCAGGGGACAAGCTCAAAGAAGCTGGAAGATGTCCCGTTGGATTGTTCCTTTTGAAATCGGCGGCGCCAGTGGGGAAACCGCTGTTGGTTTATGTTGTGATCCCGACAGAAAGCAGCTCTCAGCCTGTTGATCAAGTATTATGTTTGCAGTTGTAACCCCAGAGAAAAAGGCTTGAGCTTTGACCTGATAATACATTCGTTAGGCTTCCAGTCCAGTATTGGTTAACGCACACGATACCAGATATTGTGGTCACAACCAGACTGACTTTTTAACAAACGGACGGGGCTAGCTAGATTACGGATTTCTGGTAGTATCGACCCAAAGGTACTGTCAGATACGACAACATTTTGGTCTATTGAGTCTCCTGATTTGATAACCTGGAGGTTCACGCTTCTTTCCCACAATAATTCTACGGATTTGTTCACCCCTTTACTTTCAGCTAAATTTACAGTATAAGCTATCGGGCATATCTTCATCTTGTTTCAGAAAGAACGGACCATGCCCGACACGTCTCCCGTTTCAAGCACCTGGGATTGTGGGATCGGAAGGCCAGGCCGCCACCCAAAGCGAATGCACTGGCAGTGGTTCAAGAATACCATATTGATTACTCGATTCTCAGGTTCCCGTCTCTGATGATTACCTTTATGTGGACCCCCAATATCCAGAGGCCTACACCGCCTGATTTTTGAACAAACGGAGGGGCCTACGGGAGAGCTTCACCCAAAATCCCTTGATTTTCCGTACCTTCGGCATGCTCAACCCTCCTGGCTCCATGTCGGCATCTACGCCCTTGCCGGACTCTGGCCTCCGTCCCAGGTCCGTGAGCTGCAGATACCACATCCTGCGGTCATTCTTTCCTTGACACACAAGGCTTTGTTAACGATACTTTTCACCACGAAAAGCAAGTTCTTATCTCCAAAAGGCCATCATGGATACCGAAAAGAGGATGAAGCAGGAGAATCGTTACTCACGGGATCTTCCCTCCTGGGAAAGGATCGAGGAAAAGGTCCCGGGGATCAGGGATCAAATTATCGATGTGATTGAAGCTGTGAAAAAGGATGGGGAATAGGGACCGGTGACAAGGTTGGCGATTGCTGAGAGATCCGAAAAAAGAAGAGGGCGTATATGTCATTCAGACAGTGTGCAACCAACTTCTTGCTGCCGGAAATATTAACAGAAGCCGGAGCAAAAAAAAAGCCGGATGAAAATCCATCCGGCTTTTTTTTAGGTTAATATTTTAGTGGATTTCAATTTTTTTTGTTTCAGCCTCTTTCTCATGAGGCATCACAACGGTCAATACGCCGTTCTTGTAGGTGGCATCTACCTTGTCTTCTGCAACCTTCCCCGGCAATCTGAAGCTCCTTTTAAAGGATCCGTACCTGGTTTCTTTCAGATAATAATCGGATCTTTTTTCTTCCTTTTTCTCTTCTTTCTTGCCGCTGAGGGTGACATAACCGTCTTCTATTGAGATGGAAATGTTTTCCTTGTCAACTCCGGGAAGTTCGGCTGTCAGATAGTATTTGCCATCTTTTTCCGTAAAATCCACAGAAAGCGTCATTTCTTCTCCTGCATCCCTCAGATACTCGGGGTACAGTCTATCAAAGAAAAGATCTCCCATGGGTTCCCGACCAAAAGTTGTCATCCACCATGGTCTCCTTGTTGTTCTGCTTAATGCGACCGTCATTTCTGACACCTCCTTTCAACGACTTTGACAGTCATGTTATCTTTTTTCTTGATCCTAAATTAATCATTTTTTACTATGTGTCAATATCATAATAAAATATTTCGATTGTATTACTAATAATAATAAATAGGTTAAAGTAGTGGATTAAGACGGATAGCATCGTGCCAATTTTCCGCGGAGGTAACCACATGAAAAAAAATAATTACAAAAATACAAATGAGATCAACTCCCTTAAGTTGCCCTCTTCTTCGGATCTGAGAGGGAGACAGTCTGTTCGGGCCACCTTTAAACTGACGGAAAGGACAATCAAGTCAATGCGCATCGTAGCCGCGCATCTGGGCATCAAGCAGAAATCTCTTTTTGACCATTTGATGGATGATGCTAACTCCTTGGATGCAATTGCAGGCGAGATTCAATTAGACCGCTTTGATGAACTGGAACGGGTCCAAAAGACCTATGTCATCAGCCGAAAGACCCTCTCAAATCTCTGCAAAGCAGCGGAAAAATTTAATGCACCCCGTGATGCCCTGGTGGAATACGCTATCCGGCGTCTTTTGCCCATTATCAGGGAAGAGCGGGAAAGACATAGAAAACGTAAGGAGATCCTTAAAGAACTGACGGAATATTTTGAACAGGGCGAAAAGCTGTTGGAAAAAACCAAGGAATTTCTGGGAGACGATGACCCGGTCTATGGCCAGCTCGGTAGTGCCATAGCCGCCGCCCGAAATGTATGCAGGGACATCAGCTGTTTCGTGGAAAAAGGCAAAATTATTGAGGATTTCTAAAATCTTCCCATTCTTTGGATGTAGAGTTGCACCCCGCTACACCCGGGAGCCAGGAAGGCAAAGAAAAAGA
The DNA here is from genome assembly GCA_049282265.1 of Desulfatiglandaceae bacterium. Classification (GTDB taxonomy): domain Bacteria; phylum Desulfobacterota; class DSM-4660; order Desulfatiglandales; family Desulfatiglandaceae; genus CAYUCJ01. Next base: position 7,129 of record JBAPTR010000165.1, read on the forward strand.
GGTAGCTTCATCAGCTAACCGCTTGCAATTACTGGACGCGCCTGGCAGGATTCGAACCTGCGGCCTGCGGATTAGAAGACAGGAACCCCGAGCTTCCCAACCTCCTCAAGTTACATAAGATGTTTAAATTACATGCTTTTATTTTTTGATGCTTCAGTAGATTTCCCCAGGTTTTTGGTTCTTCCGGTTTTAGAGTACGCTGGTGCGTGGTATGTGATAGCAGATACATGCAATGCCCTGCAGAGATAAAATTATCCCGCCCTGCTTCATCGGAGAAAATTTGGAACATGCTTTATAGTCCTTGAACTGTCGCCGGGGATAGGAAAGTCTACGGTCACTCGAACTTCTTCTGTCATTTAATCTTTGCAAGGTTTCACCCTCAACGTCAGCCCATCAACAGCTTGAATAATCACCTTATCCCCAGGCAATAGAGGAACATCACTGAGTGCTCTCCAAAGTTCGCCATTGACGAAAACCTGTCCTTCAGTTTGCTGATACTGTTTGATTTCACCTACTTTTCCTAACATACCCGTCACTCCGCAGACGGATTTTCTCTTTCGGTCTTTGATGAACCAGATCAGAGGAAAGATCACATGTTCTATAAACTCGAACAATAGGAGCCCGATTGCCAAAATGATAATTGTACTTTTCACCGTAGATTTCCGTCAGTCAACAATCAGGTGTTCCACGACCAGCACCACAATCAACGGGACCAAAACACCGAATATTTTTCTGCAGTTCCTTGTCGCTGTCACGCGTATAAGCAGTCCTTTCTTGAGATTTCTCATAGTATTGAGCCTTATTGATACGTTTCAGAATCGGTGAAAATGCAACAGGTTTAGGCCTATTTTAGTCATCACTATGATGAACAGAAGAGCGCTTCTCCTCCTTGTAATACCATCTTCCCTTAATCTCTTTTCCGTGCTGGATCAAGTACGCGAAAGACAATGAGATTTTCAAAAGTACCAAATCGGCGGCATACATTATACCGTTCCCCGCCCGGCGGGAGAAAAGTATGGCCCGGTTTTTCCATAAATCCGATTTTTTTAGCTTGAATCTGGTACTCTTCTTGCTCTGCT
>JBAPTR010000166.1:0-2661 GCA_049282265.1 Desulfatiglandaceae bacterium
TACGCTTAGGCATCTTGCAGTTTGATTTTGAATATCCACTCACCTCGGGAAATCTGAGCAAAAAGATTTTTGTTATCTTTGGCTTACTGCTCATTCTTCTTTGGATATGCCTCGGGGATATGCACCGTTTTGTCTTTTCCCAATTCAAGCGAACGCTGATAGGCTGCCCAAATGGCCCTTGAAATGGCGGTCCGGAAGCCTGCCTTTTCCAAATAGTAAAGTGCCTCAGCGGAAGTACCACCTGGTGAAGTAACTTGATTACGCAATGTAGCTGGATGGACATCGTTCTTTTGATAATAAGAAATCGAGCCGCGCATGGTTTGAAGGACTAACTGCTCGGCGATGCGGCGCGGGAATCCTAGATGCACGCCAGCATCAATCATAGATTCCATGAACAAAAAGACGTAAGCTGGACCGGTGCCAGAGAGGGCTGTGGCCATGTCCAAGTAGCTTTCATCTTCTACGTAGACCCCCTCCCCTAAGGCGCTCAGGATGAGGTGCGCCAATTCACGTTGCTCTTCAGAGACGGCATTGGAGGCCGTCCAAACCGTTATGCCCTCCCCAATTTGCCCGGGGGTATTGGGCATGCATCGCACCACAGACGAATGTTTGAGCGTCGTGCTGATCTTGTTGATGGTTGCGCCAGCCACGATGGAGAGTATCAACGCTTCTGGCTTGATTCCTCCTAACCCCGTAAGCACCATGATCAATCTCTGTGGCTTGACAGAGAGCACCACCACATCCGCCTGGGAGGCAGCTTTTGCGTTATCGGTGTAAGGTTGGATATTATATTTCTGTTTCAGTTCCTCCCCGCGTTTACGGCGTGGGCCGGCGGCTAACAAATTATTGGGTAGCGCCAGATTTTGACGTAGCAAACCGGAAATCATAGCTTCGGCCATTGTCCCGGATCCGATGAAAGCAACCTTTTTTTGTAATAACTCCATCCTCTTCGTTCCTTTTCAGATTTCTGCCACTTAATCGCCTAATGTGAATTCAGCAAAAATTGATCTTATGAAATTCCCCAAAGAACCGTTCGTCCAATTGTAGTTCTTCAGCCGTGCTTTATTGTGGACACACAGGGGCAGGTAATAGGCCAATGGTGAATGAGCACTTTGCTGTTACACCCTACAATGAAAAGTGCTCCTTCTTTCTTGATGCGAATGCTGGTTGATGACTAGGATGACCGTTGTGCTTGTCTTATGTTCGAGCAAGGATCGTGTATCTTCTGCGCTCTCTTATTCAGCACCTAAGTAGGCTTTTTGGACTATCTCATTCCTTTTCAAATTTTCGGCAGTATCGTTTAGGACGATCTTGCCAGTTTGAAGGACATAACCGCGATGGGCAACCGAGAGAGCCATTAGAGCGTTCTGCTCTACCAACAAAATCGTAGTACCCTCTTCGTTAATTTGCTGGATTGTAGCGAAAATGCTCTCAACCAGGATGGGGGCCAATCCCATCGAAGGTTCATCCATAAGTAGAAGCCTGGGGTGGGCCATTAGCGCCCGCCCGATGGCAAGCATCTGTTGTTCGCCTCCTGAAAGTGTGCCGGCGACCTGTTTCTGGCGCTCTTTCAGGCGGGGAAAGATACCGTAAACGCGCTCTAGGTCTTCCTCGATTTTGCTGCGTTCAGTGCGGCTGTATGCCCCTAGGTCGAGGTTTTCACTGACAGTTAATCTGGCGAAGATACCACGTCCTTCTGGAACCATAGAGACACCTTTGTAAACGATCTCGTGGGGTTTAAACTTTGCTATGTCCTCGCCATCTAGAAAGATGTCTCCCTCACGTGGTTTTTGTAAACCAGAAATGCTACGTAAGGTGGTTGTCTTACCAGCTCCATTAGCCCCAATCAACGTTACAATCTCGCCTCTCTCAACGATCAGCGAGATTCCCTTCAGGGCATGGATGTTGCCGTAATAGGTATGAATGTCTTTGACTTCAAGTATCGGCATTGGTTGTTCCTCGTGGGCTATCCCGCTTGTGAAGCAGCTTTCTTCAGGCTAGAGGTGGCTCTACGTCCAAGGTAAGCTTCAATGACTTTTGGATTGCCTTGGATCTCGGCCGGCGTACCCTCCGCGATCTTAGCTCCATAGTCTAGCACAGCAATCTGCTCGCTAACACCCATCACCATATGCATGTCGTGTTCAATTAGCAAAATGGTCAATCCAAGCTTATCGCGCAAAAGGCGGACGAAATTCATCATGTCACCTGTCTCGTGAGGATTCATGCCGGCAGTCGGTTCGTCGAGGAGGAGTATTTTGGGCTTACTCCCCAGTGCCCGTGCTATTTCCAGGCGACGTTGAGCGCCATAGGGCAGGTTGCGAGCCAGATTATCGCCCAGGCTGGCCAGGCCTACGAATTGGAGCAATCGCTGGGCTTCTTCTAAGGCTTCCTCTTCTTCCTTCTTCAGTCGCGGTGTGCGGATAATTGCCTCGACCCAGTTGGCGCGAAGGCGGGAATGCTGCCCTACCAGGATGTTCTCCAGGGCGGTCATATTCGAGAAAAGCCGTATATTCTGGTAGGTGCGTGCAATCCCTAGCCCAGTGATACGGTCAGGGGGTAGACCGACAAGCGATTTCCCGAAAAACAGGATGTCGCCGGCGTCTGGGGAGTAGAAGCCAGTAATGCAGTTAAAAAAGGTGGTTTTTCCGGCCCCATTAGGGC
>JBAPTR010000167.1:0-14225 GCA_049282265.1 Desulfatiglandaceae bacterium
TCTGCAAATGCTTCGTGATCGCTGCCGTCAACGTCGTCTTACCATGATCAATATGCCCTATCGTCCCTACGTTTACGTGCGGCTTCGTCCTCTCAAATTTCTTCTTAGACATCTCTTACCTCCTCAAGATCCTTAGAAACCAAGCTCCTTGGCTACCTTCTGCGCCCTGCGTCCTTATTCATCATATCACCAGCGATAGTGGGCAAAGGCCTTATTGGCTTCAGCCATTCTGTGTGTATCTTCTTTCTTCTTGATAGCTGCCCCCCTCTTATTGGCGGCATCAATAAGTTCGCCCGCGAGTTTGGCTGCCATGGTCTTTTCGCCTCTTGCCTTCGCAAAGGATATGATCCATCGAATACTAAGCGCCTGACTTCTGGATGATCTGACTTCGGTGGGAACCTGATAGGTTGATCCCCCGACACGTCTCGACTTAACCTCTACTCGCGGCTTTACATTCTCCACCGCCTTCTTGAAAATGGACAGGGGTTCCTCTTTGGTTTTTTCTTCGACCGTATCGAATGCCCCGTACAAAATGGATTGCGCAATGCTCTTCTTGCCTTTTTTCATCAAGTTATTGACAAATTTTGCCGCAAGAAGGCTGTTATACCGTGGATCGGGTCTCATGTCTTTTCTGGCAATGACTCTTTTCCTGGACATCTAATTTCTCCAAAGGACAAAATGCGTTTTTTCTTACAGCCCTTTCGGCCGTTTGGCACCATACTTGGATCGGCCCTGACGCCGATCTTCCACACCCGTGGTATCCATGGTTCCCCGAATAATGTGATACCTCACACCCGGCAAATCCTTGACACGACCACCCCTTATGAGAACCACGGAGTGTTCCTGGAGGTTATGGCCCATTCCCGGGATATAGGAGGTCGCTTCTATTCCGTTGGTCAACCGCACCCTTGCTACTTTTCTCAGGGCGGAATTCGGTTTTTTCGGTGTAGACGTATAAACCCTTACACAAACACCCCTCTTTTGAGGGGCCCCCTGCAGGGCGGGGGTCTTCACCTTTTTCTTTGTTTTCAATCGACCTTTCCGAACAAGCTGGTTAATGGTCGGCATGCAATATTCTCCTCTTTCATTAAAGCTTAAAAACGGTTCCTACATGGCGCCGTGAAGGCGAACAATATGAAACTACAAAAACCCTTCTTTTATTTCTCTTTTGGCTGAATGTCAAGCACTTTTCAAGCGCCATTTCAAAAAACTATTCGGAAACGCCGATCGCCTGGTTTCGGTAAGATTTGACACCTGTTCCGGCAGGCACAAGGCGGCCCATAATCACATTCTCTTTCAACCCGCGAAGGTGGTCAATCTTTCCAGCCACACACGCATCCGAGAGGACTTTTGTAGTCTCCTGAAAGGATGCTGCGGAGATAAAACTATCCGTACTCAGGGAGGCCTTTGTGATGCCTAGCAGAAGGGGCTCTGCCGTCGCCGGCGCAGCACCCTGTTCAATGAGTTTCTGGTTTTCCTCTTCAAAGCGCCATTTTTCCACCTGCTCACCCAGCAAAAAAGGAGAATCGCCAGCCGTCGTCACCCGTACCTGCTGCAACATCTGCCGAACGATCACCTCTATATGCTTGTCGTTGATTCGAACTCCCTGTAACCTATAGACCTCCTGCACTTCGTCCACCAGGTACTTGGCGAGTGCCTTTATCCCTCTGATACGCAGGATATCATGGGGATCCACCGACCCATCCATGAGTGCCTCACCTGCTCGCACATAGTCCCCTTCCAGGGCACTGACATGTTTCCCTTTGCTGACGAAGTAATCCACCGCCTCGCCCACTTCAGGGGTGATCGTCATCTTTCTCTTCCCTTTGGTATATTTCCCAAACGAAACAACCCCGTCTATTTCACTGATCATGGCTGTTTCCTTGGGTTTCCTCACCTCGAACAATTCTGCAACGCGGGGTAGGCCACCGGTAATATCCTTTGTTTTTGTGGTCTCTCTGGGAATTTTGGCCAGCGCCGTACCGGCGGCGACCTCCTCTCCCTCATTGACCATGATGATGGCGCCCACCGGCAGGTGGTAACGAGCTTTGGCCCTGCTGCTCCCCGGAATGGCTGATGTTTTTCCATCCTGGTCTTTTATGGAAATTCTGGGCCGTACATCCACATCGCGGGATTCCACGATGATTCGACTGATTTTTCCGGTGACCTTGTCCCGCTTTTCCTGCATGGTTCCTTCTTCAACAATATCACCAAATTTGACCACCCCGCTGACTTCGGTCATGATGGGGATAGTGAATGGATCCCATTCAGCGAGCACCTGGTCTCTTGTGATCTTTTTCCCGTCCGCGACCATGAGAATGGCGCCATAGATGATGGGGTATCGCTCAATCTCACGCCCACCCTTTCCCATGATCACCATCTCACCATTACGGTTCATCGCGATATGGAAACCCTCTGCATTTTCAACGGTCTTGAGATTGACAAATTTAACTTTTCCATCGTTTCGAGCCTTGACGGTTGTCTGCTCCACCCGTTTACTGGCGGTTCCTCCAATGTGGAAGGTCCTCATCGTCAACTGGGTTCCTGGTTCGCCGATGGACTGTGCCGCAATAATGCCTATGGCTTCCCCTATGTTCACTTCGTGACCATGCGCCAGGTCTCGACCGTAGCATTTCTTGCAGACGCCATGCCTGGATTCGCAGGTGAGCACTGATCGGATTCTGACCCGTTCCAGGCCGGATCGCTCAACCTTCTCCACCTTTTCTTCATCAATGGCCTCGTTTGCTTTTACGAGCACATCCCCGGTTATGGGGTCAATGATATCCTGGAGGGCAACGCGGCCAAGAATCCTCTCACCAACTCTCTGGATAATTTCGCCACCCTCTGTAAGAGCATCCACCCAAATGCCGTCCATGGTTTTACAGTCATCCATGGTAATGATGGCATCTTGAGAAACGTCCACAAGGCGTCGGGTGAGATATCCCGAATTGGCCGTCTTGAGAGCCGTATCGGCAAGGCCTTTTCTGGCCCCATGCGTGGAGATAAAATACTGGAGGACGGTCAATCCTTCCCGGAAGTTTGACGTGATGGGGGTCTCAATGATCTCACCGGAAGGCTTCGCCATAAGGCCACGCATACCGGCCAACTGTCTCATTTGGTCCTTACTTCCCCTAGACCCGGAATCGGACATCATGTAAATGGCATTGAAACTCGGCACCTTCACCTTTTTTTTGTCCGGCCCCTCTATTTCTTCAAGGGCCATTTCCTTCATCATTTCGCTGGCCACGTCTTCCGTCGACTGGGCCCATATATCCACGACCTTGTTGTATTTTTCCCCATCCGTGATCAGACCGCTCTTGTACTGATCATCAATCCTTTTGACTTCTTTTTCAGCCCGTGAAATAATATTTGGTTTTTGAGAAGGAATCACCATGTCCTTCAGGGAAATGGAGATGCCTGAAAGAGTGGCGTATTTATAGCCGATATCTTTTAGGCGGTCCGCGAGAATCACCGTAGATTTTATGCCTGCATGACGGTAGGATTCATTGATAAGGCCCCTCAATTCCTTCTTGGACATAACCTTATTGATGGAAGAAAACGGCACCGTTTGGGGCAGTGCTTCGTACAGGAGAACACGCCCCGTTGTGGTCTCCTCGGTCTTGCCTCCCAACCTGACCTTTATGGAGGCTTGTAGATCAAGTACTCCGGCGTCATAGGCGATCCTGACCTCATCAGGGTTCGAAAAAGACATTCCCTCCCCCTGAACAAAAGGTCTTTGACGCGTCATGTAATAGATCCCCAGGACAATGTCCTGGCTTGGCACGATGATGGGCTCTCCATGTGCCGGAGAAAGGATGTTGTTGGTGGACATCATCAAGACCCTTGCCTCAATCTGGGCCTCAATGGACAATGGCACATGCACCGCCATCTGGTCACCGTCAAAGTCAGCGTTGAAGGCGGTGCAGACCAGCGGGTGCAATTGAATCGCTTTACCCTCTACGAGGATGGGCTCGAATGCCTGTATACCAAGCCTGTGCAATGTCGGAGCCCTGTTCAACAAGATACAGTGTTCCCTGACCACTTCATCCAAGGCATCCCAGACTTCAGGACTCTCTCTTTCCACCATTTTCTTAGCGCTCTTTATCGTAGTAACCAACCCCTTTTCATCCAGTTTGTTGTAGATGAAGGGTTTAAAGAGTTCCAGGGCCATGATTTTGGGGAGTCCACACTGGTGGAGTCTCAGATCGGGACCCACCACGATGACGGAACGTCCCGAGTAGTCAACCCGCTTCCCGAGCAGATTCTGGCGGAACCGTCCCTGTTTCCCTTTGAGCATATCACTCAGGGACTTGAACGGTCGTTTGTTTGCCCCTGTAACCACCTTTCCCCTTCTGCCGTTATCAAACAGGACGTCAACAGCCTCCTGCAGCATTCTTTTTTCATTTCTGACAATAATATCGGGGGCATTGAGTTCCAAGAGCCTTTTGAGCCTGTTGTTGCGGTTGATCACCCGGCGATAGAGGTCGTTCAAATCAGATGTGGCGAATCGCCCTCCGTCGAGAGGCACAAGGGGCCTCAGTTCGGGAGGCAGGACGGGAATCACGTTCAGGATAGTCCATTCGGGTTTATTATTGGATTCGTGAAAGGCATCGATCACTTTGAGGCGTTTTGTCAGTTTTTTGCGCTTTGCCTCGGATTTGGTAGTGACCATTTCCGCCCTGAGGGTGGATGACAATTCCTCAAGATCGATCCGGTGCAACATTTTCTGAATCGCTTCCGCACCGATACCCGCCTCAAATCGATCCCCATAATCCTCCCTGGCCTGATACAATTGTTCATCCGAAAGAAGTGCCCCCTTTGCCAGGGGAGTGTCCTTTGGGTCTATGACGATGTGGTTTTCAAAATAGAGGATACGTTCCAGATCCTTCAGGGTCAAGTCCAGGAGATTTCCAATTTTGGAAGGAAGGCATTTCAGAAACCAGATATGGGCCACGGGGGTTGCCAGTTCGATGTGCCCCATTCGTTCCCGGCGCACTTTCGACTGGATCACCTCGACACCACATTTTTCACAGACGATCCCTCGGTGTTTCATCCTCTTGTACTTACCGCAATTACACTCGTAGTCCTTTATTGGCCCAAAAATCTTGGAACAGAAGAGGCCGTCCCGTTCAGGCTTGAAGGTCCTGTAGTTGATGGTTTCAGGCTTTTTCACCTCACCGTATGACCATTCCCTGATCTTTTCCGGCGAGGCCAGTGAAATCCTGACTGCATTAAAACTGGATGGATCCTTTGGCTTGGTAAAGAAACTGTATAATTCTTCCAATGCCTTTCTCCTTATATGCTTTACTTAGCAATGCTGTTACGTGATGCTCAAGCTTGACTGTCTTCAAAGAGCTGAATATCCAACCCCAAACTTTGCAGTTCCTTCATCAGGACCTTGAAAGATTCAGGTAGACCGGCTTCAAGAATATTGTTTCCCTTGACTATTCGCTCGTACATCCGCGTCCTTCCAGCCACATCATCGGATTTGACTGTCAGAAATTCCTGCAGGGCGTAGGCGGCTCCGTAGGCCTCCATGGCCCATACTTCCATTTCACCCAATCTTTGCCCCCCAAACTGTGCCTTGCCACCAAGGGGCTGCTGGGTAACCAGTGAATAGGGCCCAATGGAACGTGCATGCAATTTGTCATCAACCAGGTGATGGAGCTTCAGGACATACATCACTCCCACCGTTATCTTCTGATCAAAAGGCTCCCCTGTGCGGCCGTCATAAAGGGTGGTCTGTCCGGTCAAGGGCAACCCTGCCTGACTGAAGCATCCCTTGATTTCGTCCTCATCAGCCCCATCGAAAACCGGCGTGGCCATGGGGACGCCAGGGCGCAGAAACTCCGCCTGCTCCAGCAACTCCTCTTCGGTTGCCTTTTCAAAATAGGACCGATATTCATCCTCAGGAAAGAGTTCCTTGAATTTCTTTCTTATGGCATCTGCATCCTTGACCTTGTCTATCATCTCACCTATCTGATTCCCCAGTTCTCTGGCAGCCCAGCCCAGATGCGTCTCCAGCACCTGCCCCACATTCATTCGGGAGGGCACACCGAGGGGGTTCAGGACGATATCAACCGGCGTTCCATCGGCGAAATAGGGCATATCCTCGGAGGGGAGTATCCTGGACAGTACGCCCTTGTTTCCATGGCGGCCCGCCATCTTGTCCCCCACAGACAGTTTTCGTTTTACAGCCACATAGACCTTCACCATCTTGATCACACCGGGTGCCAGTTCATCGCCCAGATTCAATCTTTCCAGTTTCTCTTCAGATTCATTATGAATCCGCTCTACCTTGTCGACATACTTCTCCACAACAGCTTCGACCTGTTCTATGGCATCCATTGATGCCTTGAGGTCGGCACCGCCCCATGATTCAACAGGTATTTCATCCACAACCTTCTCAGTGATCGCTTTGTTGGCACGGACAAGGGGCTTTCCAGTGGCACTGTCACGGAGTTCCGTTTTCAATTTAATTCCAACCAGCAATTTTTTTAACTTCTCTCTGACAGCCTTTCTCACGACGTGGGTCTCGTCCCTGGCATCTTTCTCGAGCCTAGCGCGCTCATCGGCTTCTATGGAAAGACTCCTTGAATCCTTTTCCACCCCTTTTCGGGAGAATACCTTGGCATCTATGACGGTCCCAACAACGCCGGGAGGAATTTTCAAAGAGGTATCTTTGACATCCCCGGCCTTGTCTCCGAAGATGGCCCTCAGGAGCTTTTCTTCGGGCGACAGCTGGGTTTCACTTTTCGGCGTAATTTTTCCTACAAGGATATCACCGGCTGTTACCTCAGCACCGATCCGGATAATTCCGGCATCATCCAGGTTCTTGAGGGCTTCCTCACCCACGTTGGGGATATCTCTCGTAATCTCCTCTTTGCCAAGCTTGGTATCTCTGGAGACCACCTCAAATTCTTCGATGTGTATGGAAGTATATATATCCTCTTTCACGACCCTTTCATTGATGAGGATGGAATCCTCAAAATTGTAACCTCCCCAGGACATGAATGCGACCATCACATTTTGTCCGAGGGCAAGCTCACCGAGCTCAGTGGCAGGCCCGTCGGCGATGATCTGTCCCTTCCTGACCCGCTCTCCCAACTTTACAATAGGTTTTTGATTATAGCAGGTATTCTGATTCGACCTCATGTATTTGACCAACTTGTAGATTTCGACCTCAGGATCATCCCCTTCATCACCTGCCGAACGAACCACTATACGGGAGGCATCCACGTCTTCCACCACCCCGTCCCACCTTGCGACGACCGAAACCCCCGAATCCCTGGCCACGACTCCTTCGATTCCCGTACCGACCAACGGGGCGCGGGCCTTCAAAAGCGGGACCGCCTGTCGCTGCATGTTTGACCCCATGAGGGCCCTGTTAGCGTCATCGTGCTCCAGGAACGGGATCAATGAAGAGGACACACTCACCAGCTGGTCCGGTGACACATCCATATATTTTACATCAGCTACTGAAATTTTAGCGGCCTCCCCCGTAATGCGGACGGCGGCTTCTTCATTGAGAAACCTCCCGTCTTCAGCCAACGGAGCATTGGCCTGGGCAATGGGAAAATCCCTTTCATCCAGGGCGGATAGATACTCTATCTCGCTGGTCGCCCTTGAATCTTCGACATGCCTGTAGGGTGTCTCGATGAATCCGTAGTCGTTGACCGTCGCGTAAGTGGACAAGGAAACGATCAGGCCGATATTCGGCCCTTCCGGGGTCTCAATGGGACAAATGCGACCATAATGGGTAGGGTGGACGTCCCGCACCTCAAAACCTGCTCTCTCCCTGGTGAGCCCTCCCGGACCCAGGGCACTCAAACGACGTTTGTGAGTCACCTCGGAAAGGGGATTGGTCTGATCCATGAACTGCGACAATTGACTCGTTCCGAAAAACTCCTTCACGACCGCAGAAGCAGGCTTGGAATTAATGAGGTCATGGGGCATTAGGGTCTCCACTTCCTGAAGACTCATTCTCTCTTTAATGGCCCTTTCCATTCTCACGAGGCCAATACGATACTGGTTTTCGAGAAGCTCACCCACACCCCTTACACGACGGTTTCCAAGATGGTCAATATCATCCACCACAGCCTCAGTACTCTTGAGTTTTATCAGTTCTTCCACGGTGGCGAAAATATCTTCCCTGCGGAGGGTTCTCTGCTCCAGGGGGACATCAAGATCAAGGCGATAGTTCAATTTCAGGCGACCCACTACTGAGAGATCATAAGTGTCGATATTGGAGAAGAGGTTGTCGAAGAATTTGTTGGCCACTTCCTGCGTAGGCGGGCTGCTCGGCCGCATCTTTCGGTAAATATCCAGGACGGCTTCTTCAGCACTGTCAATCTTGTCCAGAAGCATGGTATCCCGAATTGTCGTACTGACCCCGGGGGCATCCAGGACAAGGCACTCTATTTCCGTGACCTTTTTTTCTCGAATTTTTTCAAGAATCTCTCCTGTTATCAAATGATTGCCTTGCAGAAGTATCTCACCGGTCTCCGAATCAACGAGATCGTCAGCTATGACACGACCCTCAATTTCCTCAAGTTCAATGGGAATTTTCGTGATCTCCGCCGTGGTGAGCATCTTATGCAAGCGCTTTGTGTATTTATCGCCTTTCTTGGCCAGGACCGCCCGGGTCTTGGGGTCCAGGATATCCTTACCGATTCTTTTCTGGTAGAGGTTCTCAATTCTGGCTTCTCTGAAGCAGCCCTTATCTTCGATGCTAATGGTCTCCGTGGTATAAAAATGGGCCAAGAGTTCCCTGGTGGAATATCCCAGGGCCTTCAGAAGGATGGTTACGGGAAATTTTCTCCTTCTATCTATTCGCACATAAAGAAGGTCTTTGGGGTCAAATTCGAAATCCAGCCAAGACCCCCGCAACGGGATAATTCTCGCGGAATAGAGCAGCTTTCCGCTTGAATGGGTTTTTCCCTTGTCATGATCAAAAAAGGCCCCGGGAGAACGGTGCAGCTGACTGACCACAACCCTCTCTGTGCCGTTGACAATAAAGGTTCCCCTGTCGGTCATCATGGGCAGGGTCCCAAAATAGATTTCCTGTTCTTTGATATCCCTGATGCTTTTCGTCTCATTGTCGACATCCGTGTCGAATACCACCAGCCGGACGGTCAGTCTCAGGGGCGTTTCGAACGTCATTCCCTTATGAATACAGTCCTCTTCGTCATACTTTGCTTTTTCGAAGTTGTACCTCACGAATTCAAGGGAAGAAGTGCCGCTGAAGTCATGAATGGGGAAAACGCTCTTGAAGGCCCCCTGAAGTCCAATATCCAGGCGCTCTTCGGCCGGGACATCTTTTTGCAGAAAGCTCGCATAAGAGCGTTTCTGCATTTCGATGAGATTTGGAATACCAACCACCTTATGGATTTTCCCGAAGCTTCTTCTTACACGTTTGCTTCTTCCGTCCATTTCAGACATCTTGACTCCTTATTCAGTTTGCTCATTTCCATTCAGCCTCAGAGATACAATAGTGATCGGGCTGATTTTCTGATGTGCGATAAAGGATGGTGCTGTGTTTTCCGTTTAGATCCCCGGCCAAGGCCATCAACAACGCAAAAGCCGACCGCGTCGCGCTCTTGCGCAGAGGAGAATCCAGGCCGGTGAAATTCCGCGGACCATACCCCGCTGCCTGCAACGGGGAGACTCATGACATGAAACCGCACCGGTACACGGTTGAGTAAAGCCACCGGGGTCTACCTTCCACCAAAATCACGGCAGACCCCGGAGTCCAATAGCATTACTTGATCTCTACACTCGCCCCGACTTCCTCAAGCTGTGTCTTTATCCCCTCGGCTTCGTCTTTGGGGACGGCCTCTTTCACAGGGCCGGGCGCACCATCCACAACGGCCTTGGCCTCTTTCAGGCCCAGACCGGTAATGGATCGAACGACCTTGATGACCTGGATCTTCTTGTCCCCGATAGAGGTCAAAATGACATCAAACTCGGTCTGTTCAGCCACTTCCTCCTGGGCTTGGGCAGCCGGAGCGGCGGCCATGGCCATCGGGGCCGCAGCGCTCACGCCGAACTTCTCTTCCAGTTCCTTCACCAGCTCGGAAAGTTCTAGAACCGTCATACCCGCAATATATTCAATGACATCTTCTTTGCTTATTTTCGCTGCCATAATTCTTCATTTACCTCCCTTAATACCTCATCATAAGATTTAGCTTTGTTCTGATTTCTGTTGTCTGATTGCTTCCAGAACATTCAAGATCTGGGCGACAGCTCCATTGAGGACCCGCACAAACGCACCGGAAACGCCCTGCATTGCAGACAGAACCTGGGCAAGAAGGACCTCCCGGTCCGGCAAAGCAGACAGGCGCTTGATCCCGGCTTCATCAACGCTCTTACCGGAAAGCTGGCCGCACTTGATCTTGAGCTGGCTGAACTGCTTGGCAAATTCCACAAGCGCCTTGGCCGGGGCCACGACATCATCGTAGGTAATGGCGAGTGCAGTAGGGCCGACCATCTGATCCCGTATGATTCCGGTTTCCGTATCCTCGCATGCAATTTTCAGCAATCTATTCTTGACAACCTGGAATTCTGTCTCGGCCTTTCTGAGTTCCCCTCGCAGGCGATTGATGCTTTCCACATCCAGACCCTGGTAATCAACCAAAAAGGTCGCAGCAGCCCTTTTCAGGCGTTCACTCAAATCAGCCACAAATTTTTCTTTTTCAGATTTCTTCAAAGATTCACCTCCTCTCCATTTGACGTTTTATCATGTCAAAGGCAGAGGTTAAGCAGTATGATAATAGGATGGAAATTGACAGACCACTGACCTGAACAACTTCTGACGTGTATCTATATTCATAAGGCTTTCCCTGGTCTCGGCAGGCAGATCATCTTTAAGCCCCGCAGGGATGGATCGTTTTCAAACTCCATACCCATCCTTACCAGACACCTACTGTCTTTGACCCCAACTTTGATGTAATCGTAAAAAGTCCGTCCTTGGACTTTTTACTGACGGAAACCGAAAAGCGTGGTTTTCGTTTACCTTACAAATCAACGGGCTAAACGGCAGCCCTTTGATTTGCGTGCCCGTCCATGGGCACGTTGATGACTTCCAACGAAGTCACGACCTGCTCCTCATACCGAGCCATTTTATTTGCTGCACCAGGAGGAGGGCCTGAGAGTCTTTTTCAGACGCTTTCTCATAGTGCACTTGGAAACCAACACCGACATGGACGACTATTTGGGGTTCACTCCTATCAAACCCCACGCGCTTCTATGAATTTACGCTAAACCCCAAATCGGCGTCCATTCCCTCCGAAATGTTTAGAAAGGGTCTGAAAAAGAGTGTCAGGTTCTCCTCCACTTCGTTGCTCATAGGCTGCCGCTCGCGGCATAAACCAGCTTTTTACAAAGTCATCAACATTCAGCCCAATAGCGTTCAAAAACTATTGGGCGCTCAAATTTCCTGACAAGTGTCAGCTCAGAAAATCTCTTACAAAGGCTGTATCAACTTTGATTCCCGGGCCCATGGTGCTTGAGACGGCAATCCCCCTCATGTATGTCCCTTTGCTCGATGGGGGTTTCAATCTCTGGATGGTCTCCAGGAAGGCGGCAAAATTCTGTAGAAGCTTTTCGACACCGAATGATGCTTTTCCAATAGGGGCATGCACTATTCCAGCCTTTTCGACCTTGAAGTCAATTTTTCCGGCCTTGATTTCTTTTACAGCCCTGGCTATGTCAAAGGTCACCGTGCCCAGCTTGGCATTCGGCATCATCCCCCTGGGGCCCAAAACCCTGCCCAGCTTTCCAACGGAAGCCATCATATCGGGGGTGGCGATAGCCTTGTCGAACTCCAGCCACCCCTTTTGAACTTTTTCCACCAGTTCATCAGAACCCGCAACATCCGCACCGGCTTCAAGGGCTTCCTTTTCTTTCTCCCCCTTTGCAAATACGGCCACCTTCACATCTTTGCCAATACCATTTGGCAGGACAACAGTTCCCCTGACCATCTGATCTGCATGACGCGGGTCCACGCCCAATCGGACAGCGACGTCCAGTGTCTCGTCAAACTTGGCGAATGAGGAATCGGTGATCATTTGGACGGCCTCTTCAAAGCTGTAGCTTTTCAGCTTGTCTATTTTTTCAGCAACATCTCTATATTTCTTGCCTCTTCTGCCCATAGTCACGTACCCTTTCTACCTTCGATTATGCTACCGTGATACCCATGCTTCTCGCCGTTCCCTCAATAATTCTTCCGGCATGCTCAAGATCGTGTGCATTTAGATCTTCAAACTTGATTTTTGCTATCTCTTCAATCTGTTGACGTGTCACTTCCCCCACCTTTTCCCGGTTGGGCTCGCTGGAACCCTTGGCAACCTTGGCAGCCTGTTTCAAAAGGACTGAAGCCGGCGGCGTCTTGGTAACAAACGAAAAGGACCTGTCAGCATAGATAGTTATGACCACCGGAATAATGGTCCCCTGTTGATCCTGGGTCCGGGCATTGTATGCCTTGCAAAACTCAGCGATATTGACTCCATGCTGCCCGAGGGCGGGTCCAATGGGGGGAGAAGGATTTGCCTGCCCCCCTTTCACTTGCAGCTTGACAGATCCGATTATTTTTTTTGCCATTTGAAACCTCTTCTCTAATTAGCAACTGAACCGTTGATTTTGCCGGTCCGAGCAGCTCGTTGTGTCTGTGGTTGAAAAAAACCTACATAGACGCAAAATTGATGACTACTTGCGAAATCGTCAACCTTCATCACATTTTGTTGACCTGAATAAATTCCAGCTCCACTGGGGTGGGCCGACCGAAAATTGTAATGAGTATTCTCAGCTTTTCTTTGTCGGGCTTAACCTCTTCGACGATACCTTGGAAATTGTTGAAGGGGCCGTCAATGACTCTCACCTCGTCTCCTTCTTCAAACTGGTACCTCGGCTTGGGTCTGCTCACCCCCTCTTCCATTTGCAGAATAATACGTTCCGCTTCCTCATCGGGAACAGGGCTGGGTTTGACTTCCCCACCCACGAAACCAGTTACTTTGGCCGTATTCCGAACCGTGTGCCATGTCTCATCATTCAGGTGCATCTGGACCAGGATATAACCGGGATAGAATTTTCTGGAAGAAGTCCTCTTCTGCCCCTGCCTTAACTCAACGACCTTTTCTGTGGGCACAAGGACCTTCCCGAAAAAGTCCTCCTGGGCAAGATTCCTGATTCGCTCCTCGAGGGCCATTTTTACCTTATTCTCAAACCCTGAATAGGTATGAACGATGTACCACTTAAGCTCCACTTCACCACCCTCATAACGTTACGGTTTAATGCTTTGATATTGCTTAAAATTATCCTACAATATTTTTAATCAATTTGATGAGTCCAAAATCCACAAGGCCAAGAAAGAGGGCACAGAAAAGCACAAACACAATGACTACCGCTGTGGTAGCCAGCAACTCTTTGCGTGTAGGCCACTTCACCCTTTTCAGCTCCATTTTGGCCTCACGGAGAAACTGTCCGGATTTCCGAACATATTGTCCGATGGAAGCTTTTGTTTCTCCCTTCTTTTCCGTCACCTTCCGGACAGGGCTCTTTGCTGGCGACGGTTTGGAAACACTTTTGGAGGTTGAAGGGCTCTTGTCTGGACTCAATTTCTGTTTCACTCCGGCATCCTTTTGGCCGGATTTTTCGGTCTTTTTTTTCTTGGCCTTCTGGTTTTTCGTCTTCATGTGGCTCCAGATGGGCACCAAAACCTGACCCGCGGCAATGTCAGGCAGTGCAAAAGATTCAACATAAAATGGCAGGCCAGGAGGGATTCGAACCCCCAACACCCGGATTTGGAGTCCGGTGCTCTAGCCGTTAGAGCTACTGGCCTGCATCGCTTGCGCTCATTTTTCGGGATAGCAATGAACGCAAAACCCAATAACCAGAACCGGTTTCAAAACGCTCCGTTTTGAAACTCGCTCACCAGAGGTTATTATTTCGTTTCCTTGTGAACCGTATGACTCCTGCAAGCAGGACAATACTTCTTGAATGCCAGTTTATCCGGTGTCTTGCGTTTATTCTTCGTTGTCGTATAGTTCCGATTCTTGCACTGTTCACAGGCTAGGGTAATGATGTCCCTCATAGCTGGTATTTCTCCCCTTATTCAATAATATCGCTGACGACGCCGGCACCAACAGTCCTGCCGCCCTCGCGGATGGCAAATCGCAACTCCTTCTCCAACGCTATCGGCGTAATCAGATTCACTTCCATTGATATAT
>JBAPTR010000168.1:0-31077 GCA_049282265.1 Desulfatiglandaceae bacterium
ACAGGACTTTCTCAAGGCCCTGGCGATTGCCCCCGATGACGTGAAGGCCAACAACAACCTGGGCGTCTTTTATTGCGGCCGGGAAGACTATGACAGCGCGCTGCGTTACCTCCGAAGGGCCACCGGGGCCCACACCCTTTCCGGCCCTTATGGGGCCGTCGTTTACAGGAACCTGGGGTTCATTTACACGAAGAAGGGGATGACAGAGGAAGCGGGGGCAGCCTACGGCAAGGCCCGAGGCATTCAGGCTAAAGCGTCCGGCGACCTTGATCTGCGCCCGTACGGCGAGAGCAGCCGGGATTACGCCTTAACCCTGGAATTCAAGTCACAACGGGATCAGGCAAAATAGGCATTTATGGATGGACACCTGTTAGGTTTTTTTACGATCGATAAATTATTTTACAGGTTCTCGAAATGCTTTGCCAGGACCCCTCGTCACTCCATGCATTATTTATCAATAATATTAGGATGATAATACACGGAACATGCCGTTGGGGAGTCTTTCTAAATATCTGGCATTTATTTTGCATGATGAGAAACCAGATTTTCTTTCGCACCTTTAGAACTTTCAAGTGTCAGGACAAGACCATGCGAAGACAAGAGGCTTTTACATTAATTGAACTTTTGATCGTCCTTGTGGTGCTGGCCGCAATGGCTGCTATTGCTATCCCTGGATTTTCCAGATGGTTGCCCAACTATCGCCTCAAATCAGCAGCCAATGACATTTTTTCTGAGATGCAATCAGCAAAAATGGAGGCCATCAAGAATAATAGTGAATGGGCCATAGTATTCAATGCGGGGACAGGCACATACCAGGTGGAGAGCGGCGGAGCTGATGGAGATTATTCTACAGCCGGTGACAATAACGTCGAAAAAACCGTTACGCTTTCCCCATACCAAAGCGGCGTAGGCTACGGTCCTGGTAATGCCACCACAAATGCCACCCAGGGAGGCGGAGCTCTTCCTGGAGATAATATCAGCTTTGCAGGAAACACCGTCGTGTTCAATTCCAGAGGGATGATCAACAGCTTCGCAGGCGGGTATGTTTACATCCAGAACAGTGCCAATAAAACCTATGCAGTGGGTGCCCTCGGCAGCGGGGTGATCAGAATGAAAAAATGGGACGGGACGGCCTGGGATTAAGGGACAAGAAGGATACGCACTATGCAGGAAAAGAAAACACAGAATTATGGGTTTACCCTCGTGGAACTGCTTGTGGCTATGGCGATCAGCCTGCTGGTTATGGGAACAATTTATAAGGCCTTTAAATCCCAGCAGGATTCTTTTCTGATCCAGGATCAGGTCACCGCCATGCAGCAGAATCTCCGGGGAGGTATGTATGTGATGAGCCGGGATATCCAGATGGCGGGATACGTGACCAATTTTGACACCAATACCTATACAAACATTGACTGGGACCCGACCCTGGCCGGAAACGAGGCCATACGGCCTTTGATATACGGAAGAAATAATGTCAATGTCTCCGGTGATGGAATTAAGGACAAAACAGACGTCATAACTATTATCAAAGCGAGTAATGATCCTGCTGACAACAGGCAGCTTACTGGGGCCGGAGACACTGTTACTGCAACAACAGTCACCCTGAGCCCTTTTGATATCAATCTGGATGCCACAACTTTTAAATTCGGCCTGCTTGTCAAGAGCGATCTCAGCAGGGCGGAAGTATTTGAGGTACAGTCCAAGGCCGGAAATGTCCTCACGCTTACGAACAATTTGCAGGAGAGTTACGGCACCGGGGACCGGATCTACCGTGCTGATGTCATCACCTACAAAATCGACGATGATGCAACGCATCCCGCTCTGGAGCGCTGGAACCAGGGGAACGGCACCGGCTTTCAGATCGTCGCTGAAAATATGGATAACCTCCAGCTCCAGTATGTCATGGCTGATGGGACCACTGTTGATGATCCGAGCGTGGCGCCCTACAAATGGTCCGATGTCCGGGCCGTCCAGGTCTGTCTCCTGGCCAGGACGGATCATATCAACCGTGGCTATACCAACACCAAGACCTACACCATGGGAGATCAAACACCAACGCCGAATGACGGGTACCGGAGAAAACTCATGACATCCCTCATCAAGACCAGAAATGTAGGACTATAGGAACATGACCATGGCATCGAATACATACTCGCATAAAAGTGAACAGCACCAATCGGGCTTTACGCTGATTGAAGTCCTCATCGCCATCGCCATCCTCTCCATAGGACTCCTGGCCGTGGCCAAGATGCAGGTCTCCGCGATCCAGGGGAATTATTTCAGCAGCAATACGACCACTGCCCTGACCCTGGCAGGGCAGAAGATGGAAGACCTCCTCGGCAAGAATTATTCGACTGACCCAGACCTGGTGGATACTGACACCGGAAACAATGCTGACCTCCTTTCGCTTGTGACGAAGGACCACGAAGAGCTCAATGTGGATGAAGAGGGTGTTTCAGGAAGTGGTATATATCACCGGGTCTGGAATGTGGCTGACGACATCCCGATTACGGACACCAAGACCATAACCATTATCGTCACCTGGACAAAAGGAAGTCACACCCATCGGGTGCACCTTTCGTGCATCAAGCGGCTATAAATGTTGGAGAGAGAAAGCAACATGAGATACTTACTGAACGGACCCCAGCGAGAACAGGGAAGTGTGATGGTAATCGCCCTGATGATCCTGGTCATATTGACCTTGCTCGGGATCATGGCCAGCCGGACCTCCACCACGGATATCCAGATCGCCGGAAATGAGATCCCCTACAAGCAGAATTTCTTTATCGGGGAAGGGGGGCTGACCCGGGAAGCAGCAGAGGTGGGAAGGGGAAATTATCCGGTCATCCAGATCAATACCACCGGGCAACTGGCCAACCAGACCATCCAGGCCAACGGAAGCCCCCTGCCGGCACCCATCCCCCACGAGGTTGCCGGCTCTCCCTACAATTTTACCCTCGATTACCTGGGCTATTTTCTGCCGCCTCCCGGATACTCGGTGATCCATTTCAGCCGGTATGACTATGATATTGATGCCACCGGCGGCCGGATCAATGTGGCCTCCAGGTATTTCAAGATCGGCCCCAGGGCCGAATAGGAAAGCATCAATAACAGCAATAACTATAGGGAGAATACTCCGATGAAACACAATACTCTTCTCAGACGAACACTCATGATCCTGCTTGGCCTGTGCTGCGTGACCATGACGGTCGCCTTTGCCGATGATACCGATGTGTACCGGTCATCGGTCAAAAACAATGCCATGCTGGTCATTGATGTATCCGGTTCCATGGATTGGCCGGTCTATGATCCCAATATAGATTATGCGGCATTCTTTGAGTGGGCTATAAGCGCCGGATATGGTTATGACGATAAAGGCCTTAATGATTGGTATGCTGATAAAGGAGCAGGAAAGTTATGGGATAAGGATAAAATATATCTGGTAAGCGCCTACACCGGTTATGCCGAAATTACCGGTGATGATGGCGTGACCAAATATGCCGCTACTGGTGATCCGGTGTATGAGGGTTCAACCAGGAGGCAGAAGTGGGTCACAGGCGGAATCATAGATACCGGCTGGCAGGTCACGGACTGGGACAATCCGGCTGAAAACAATACCATAGAGACGGTTACCGTGGACGATCAGGTCTATGTTGTGTATCCAACCGAGGCAAATCTTAGTGTTATTAACAAGACAGATACTGCTGGCTATGCAAACAGTGCTATTGCAGGTCATCAACTCGAAAACCATCAGGATATCCTGCTCACCGATGAAAGGACCGATCCCAGAACTGGGGTGGCAAAGGACTATGGTTTTCTTGGCTATTTAAAGGCGCCGGGTATCTATTTCTCCGGGCTTTTTGAAACCGGTACTTGGTATACCCTGACAGATAATCCAAGTAATGCCATTTCTTCTTCCGGTGATGAAAGAATTTACGCATTTGTCACCGGAAATTACCTGAGTTTTATCAAATTGATAGAAGATCTCCATGGGAATACCCCTTGTGGAAGTGAAGCTTGGAGGTATCTCTGCTACCAGCCTGGTGTTCAAGTGTGGACAACCGTTAACATAGGTGCCATCACAAATGCTGAATACGGATCCGACTACTCATCCAACAGGGATGAGAATTGCGGTACCATAGACCTTACCCAGTTTTCCGGACGGAAGTATCTTCAGATATACTTTAATAGATACCGGAGACGTCGCTGGGATCCTTGGATCCCTGGGCTGGATGTTGAAAACAGAACAGCAGGCAGTGATAGTTGCAGCAACTCCAATTCTGAAAACGATGGCGTCTATTTTGTTGACCAGGACGGCAATGTCTTACACCAGCTAACAGCAGGGGTTAACGAGACACCGGAGGGAAAGATTTACGGGTACAATGAAGATAGTATCTGGACCGGTGAATATGATGTGACAAATGTAACAAAAATCTATGTCAAATTCCATGTGGGCCCTAATGGCGGAGATAACTGTTCTGATACGGATCTAGGATTCAGGATTAGTGCAATCAAGTGGACCGCTCAAGACTCGGCAACTGCACCTGCAGCATCGGGCACATTCACTTGCTGCAACGGGAACGATGGTGTTGGTCAAAAGATACGATCCCGCCTTGAGACAGCTCAGAATGCCATGAAGATCGTCGTGGAGGAGACTCGGGACAAGATCAATTGGGGTCTGGTAAAATGGTCCGGGAACGGGATCTCCTTGGTAAGAGGTCTTGATGCAGGGGCAGATGCCGTTATAGCCGGCATTGATACGCTTAGCGCAGGAGGCGGCACCCCTATGGGTGAAGCCATGCAGGAGACCTATGATTGGATCCACGATTACCTTGCAGCACATTCCAGCACAACCGAATGCAGTGAAAACTACGAGGTTGTTATGACCGACGGTTTCCCATCCGGGGATGACGTCTGGAACAGGATAGACAAAAACAGCAACCCTGACCCTGTTTTTACCAGCAGTGACTATAAAGATGGCGATACCTGGACAGGTGATCCTATCCAGACTACGGATCCCGACTACGCAGATGATGTTGCCAGGTGGATGGCCCGGGGAAAATGTGCTGATAGCCAGGACACCACAGGACATGACCCTGATTACAATGTGATAACCCATACCATCGGATTTGGTCTGGAGAGCCCCCTCTTAAAGAATACGGCCAAAGATGGCTGCGGCATAGGCATAACCGCCAATGATCAGACAGAGCTGGTAAACGCCTTTTACAGCCTGGGACTTTCCATGTCCGCTTCCGTGGCCTTTACGGCACCCGTGGTCTCGGTGGATGAGGCCAACAGGACCCAGAGCGGCGATAAACTCTACATGGCCTTTTTTAAGCCCGTCACGGACGGCTACTGGCAGGGGAACCTGAAAAAATACGGGCTGACTTATATGCCGAGGACGGACTGTACTGGGAGATCAGATCCCGAGTGGACCGTTGTTGATGAAAGCGAGGCTATTGCCGGTAATTGTGACGGGTCTTTCAAGACCAGTTCCCAGTCCTACTGGTCAGACACCACGGACGGCGGGGAAGTGAACAAAGGAGGTGTGGGCGGCCTTCTCAAGACGAGAGTGAATGATGCATTCGACGTAGGCAACTACTACAATCGGGATATCTACACCTATAGCGGCAGTGCATTGGAGGTCTTTAACAGCACCAATGTCAGCAATACGGATCTCAACGTAACCACTGACGAAGACCGCTACAAGATTATCAACTTCATGTATGGGTATACGTACGATGCCAGCACGCTCACCGGGCATGTTGGGGAACCGGTGGCAAAACGAAGCTGGATCCTGGGGGACATGATCCATTCGGAACCAAGAATTATTGACTACCTGAATGCAACCGGAGACCTGGACTACCGTTTTGTGGCCATCGGCGCCAACGACGGCATGCTTCACGTGTTCCTGGATTCTCCGGACACGGCGACCATTAATGGAAAGAACTACACGGCAGGAGATGAAATCTTCGCCTTTGTTCCTTCGGACCTTCTCCCAAACATGAAGCTTTTTGAAAATGCCGACAACCATCCTTACATGGTAGACGGTTCCTGCAACCTTTTCCGGGCCACCACCAAGACCGGCGACTATTACGACAAGACCCTGGTCTTCGGGGAACGGCGCGGCGGAAGGAGTTACTGGGCCCTCGACGTGACCCAGCCGGATCCGAGTCTCTGGACCGTGAAGTGGCACATTGAGGGTGGCACAGGCGACTATACCCAAATAGGGTATTCCTGGAGCAAACCCTATTTTGCCAGGATCAGGACTGCCTCCGATACCGTCAAAGAAGCGGTCATCTTGTCAGGGGGATACGATCCCCTGGAGGACGGTTTTCCCGAAGATTTCGATGATACCAATAATAACGGCATCCGGGACAGCGGTGAAACCTTCACGGACTCCGGCGGCGGCACGAGTGGAAGTTATGATACGTATAATCCCGGAAAGGATGCTGTCGGGAGGGGGATCTTTGTGGTGGACCTAAGCAACGGGTCCCTCCTGTTCAAGGCCGTTTATGGTGACGCCGACAATGACGGAGACGAGACCGAAGACGTGACTACCGGCATTAATCAGCAGTACTGCAAGATGACTTACTCTTTTCCCGCGGACATCTCGGTCATCCCCTTCTCGGAGAGCAAGATCGTCATGTACGCGGCGGATATCTACGGGCAGATCTGGAAAATCACGTATGATTACTACGGAGACATGGCCCACGCGTACGCAGATGCCGATTCCACCAAGTGGCAGGTAAAGAGGATCTTCACGGCCAACCCCGGATCAGATCTCGCCTCCGGGGATACTGCCATAGCCGGTGCTGCTCTGAATACCTCCGATACCGGAAGAAAGATGTTTTATTCGCCTGATGTGTCCTACTTCGGAAATTGCTGGACCTCCAAACCGGTCCTCTACTTCGGGACCGGGGATCGTGCGCATCCCAGGTCTGCAATGATCTCGAATCGGTTCTATGCGGTGGCTGATCATAATTCTCTCACTTACGAGACTGATCTCCTGAATCTCACCTGTGACGAACTGGATGAACAGGCGGATTCCGACAAAGACGGGACAGTGAACAGCCTTGACACCGCCAGAAAGCAAGATCTGATGGCTGTGCTCGAGGATGAAACCATCTCCAGGGGTTTTTACCGGGTCATGGATGCACAGGGACAGTGCACGGACGAGTCCATCAGCCACACCGGGGAAAAGATCCTGAGCCAGCCCACGGTATTTTTCAAGAATGTCTATTTCACCTCCTACCAGCCGGTCTTCGATGATCCCTGCAATCCCAACGGGAACGCCTTTGTCTACGCCCTGGACTATTGCTGGGGAAAATCGGTCTTCAATTACAATGACGAAGGCACCAACCCGATGGTCAGGAACATCAGGGATACCTACATGCTCCTACAGAACAGCTCCATCCCTTCGGGGGTCCGCGTGGTGACTAGGGGCGGACATGCGGCGGGACTCATCAGCGCCGGCGGGGCCGTGAGCGGTGTGGGTCAGGACCAGAGCACCAACATCCCGGGTCCTCCCGGTGGAGTATCCCAGATATTGTGGGAAACACGCTAAATAAGGAGAAGTCATTATGAATAGTGGAATGAAAAAACTGATTTTGTTTAGCCTTATGCTGGTTTCTATCTCCCTATCAATATCAACTGTTGCTTTTACCCAGTCAACGGGTGAAGAAATAATGACCATTACCGGAGGGGTCACAAATATCAAAGGGATGGTCTTAACCCTGGACAAAAGTAATATCTTTTACCCGGCAATTGAGGTAGATGTTCCTGACTGGGCGATAGTGGGTTCAAAAGCAAGCCTGTCCTACTATGTAAAAAACTATAAGAACTATTATTATGAGATAGTCAAACCAGGGGAAAAGTTTAAGGTTAAAGAAACTCTTGAAAGAGAGGAAAAAGAATTAAACTGAGTTTAACTCAAGGAAGTGAACCATGAAAAAGAGGCAACATACATTCTGGTTGGCCTTGATTCTTTTCCTGTGTCTCCCAATCGTGTGGGCCCAGGGGAGTTTCGCGGATGAGACCGATGACCTCTTCCAGAGGGGTGCCGAGTTCCTGAGAGAAGGCAAACTGGCCGAGGCCGTTAACACGTTCACGAAAGTCCTGAATCTCAACAGCAAATATGCCGATGCCTACAACAATAGGGGTCTTGCCTATTACGAACAGGGACAGTATGCCCCGGCGGAAGCTGATTTCGCCAATGCCATTAAATATAACCCAACAGATGAAAAGGCCAACAATAACCTTGCACTTGTTTACTATGTTCAGGGACAATATGATCAGGCCGAAACGTATTACAATAAGGCCCTCTCTTTCAGCACCGAAGAGAAACCCTATTACGCCGACGTGTACAACAACCTTGGTGTCATCTACGCCAAGAAAGACAAGTTTCAGGATGCCCTGACCGCTTATAACAATGCAATCCGGGTAACGGAGACAAAGAACCTGGAATACACGGATGCCTATTACAATCGCGGCAATCTCTATTATAACCAAAAAAAATACGACCTTGCCATTTCCGACTATACGAAAACTATTGATTTTTTTGAAGGATCGAAAGCCTCAAAGCGCGACGCCTCGGATGCCTATTACAACCGCGGCCTTTGTTATTACAACAAGACGCTTTACGATCTGGCCCTTTCAGATTATGAAAAGGCTATTGTCCTGAGGCCCGACTTCAAGTGGGCCTATTACAGCAAGGGATACACCCTTTTCATGAAGGGCCAGTATGATCAGGCCCTCCTGGCCTTTCAGCAGGCCGTCACCCTTGACCCCAATTTTGATTACGCCCACTTCGGCCTGGGCCTTGTCTACCAGAGGAAAGGGGATCAGAAGCATGCCATCGCCAGCCTGGAAACCAGCTGTAATCTTCACAACACAGGTGCGTGCAATGCCCTCAAGGAACTCGGGGCACGCTAGACGGCGCTCGCTGGACACTGTCAAAAGAAAATCCTCCTTCTCGTTCTGACTGAGCTGACCCTCCAGGAACCGGTTGAGCAGAACAACTGGTCATAGCCATCTTCCTGTGGTATAAACCTGCCATGGATATTCCGAGAAAAGGTCAGACCGTTGAACTGGAAATCGAGCGAATGGCTTACGGGGGCAAAGGCCTGGCCCGCATAGACAACTTCGTTGTCTTCGTCCGGGGAGCCGTTCCCGGAGACCGCGTTCGGGCGTTTATCTCAAAGAAAAAAAGGGGCTTTGCAGAGGCCAGGGTCGTTGAACTCCTCTCACCTTCCCCTGATCGGGTCGATGCGCCGTGCCACTACAGCCCCTACTGTGGGGGCTGCCAATGGCAGCACATCCGTTATGAAACCCAGCTTTCCTACAAAAGATCCCACGTCAAAGAGGCAGTGGAACACATCGGGGGGCTGATGGATATACCCGTCCATCCCGTTCTGCCCTCCAAGAAACAATTCGCCTACAGGAACAAGATGGAATTTTCCTTCTCAGACAGGCCATGGCTCCTTCCCGAAGAGATGGAGAGGGGAGGGACCAGGGGCTCCTTTGCCCTGGGTCTCCACATCCCCGGGGCCTATCAGAAGGTCCTTGATATGGATGCCTGCCTGCTCCAGGAACAAACGGGAAATGAAATTCTGCGCAGCGTAAAGCGGTTTGCAGGGGAAAGCGGCGCCCCGATTTACGGGCTCAAGAGCCATCAGGGATTCTGGCGTTTCCTGACCCTCAGGTATTCCGTGGCCTTTGATCAGTGGATGGTCAATGTCATCACCTCCGAAGAACGCCCTGATATCATGGTTTCATTGGCTGAAGATCTTGCTTCCCAATTTCCCAATATCGCGACCGTTGCGAACAATATCAATAGCCGGAAGGCCTCCATCGCCATTGGCCAGCAGGAAAAGGTCTATCAGGGGAAAGGCTTCATCAAAGACAGAATCGGCCGTTTGACCTTCCGCATATCACCCAACTCCTTTTTCCAGACCAATTCGGGGACCGCCGAGGACCTCTATGGTCAAGTGGTGAAATATGCCGAGTTGAGCCCGACAGACAGGGTCCTGGACCTGTACAGCGGCACGGGGACCATTCCCCTTTTTCTGGCCGGGCACGCGCAGGACGTGGTGGGGATTGAAATCGTTGAAAGCGCCGTCATGGACGCCCGGAAAAACGCACTGGCTAATCATATCGACAATTGCCGGTTTATCTGCGGAGATATTCGAGAAGAAATGAAGTCCCTCTCTCACAGACCGCAAGTCCTCATCATCGATCCACCCCGGGAAGGGATGCACAAAGAGGTCCCGGCACAAATTTTAGACCTCGCCCCGGAGAGGATCGTCTATGTGTCCTGCAACCCAACCACCCTGGCAAGGGACCTGGCCCTCCTGGCGCAGCGATACGAAATCCTCGAGATACAACCCGTGGACATGTTTCCCCATACCTATCACATCGAGGCGGTAGCCAGGCTCGTGAGAAAGGGTTGATTTTTGTTTCATCGGTTCACGAGCTAAGGAACGGTGAAAAAAAGATTGACATTTGGCCCCGGAAATATATGATTAGTATTCCATTTTATCTTGGTGAAAATAGACGCCGTTTTTTGGGGTCTTTCACAAGCGAAGGAGGTGATGACGGATGATGAGAATAGTGCTCCATAAACTGAAGAACCCATGTTCTCTTTACCCGGCAAAAGAATTTTTTCCTCCGATGCTTGTGAGCGCTTTCAAACCTTCGAGTAAACCGGAAGAGGAGTGCGGTATGTGATCTGCCCATAACATTTTCCCGTTCAAGAAGGTTTTTGAAAGCATCTCACCGTGCGGGGCTGAGATGCTTTTTTTATTTTATGAAAAGAAAGGATTAAAATGAAAGTAGTCGTACATGACAACCAGATAGAAAAGGCAATCAAGGATCTCAAGAGAAAATTGACCAAAGAGGGGTTTTTTTCCGAGATCAAGGAAAGGCGTTTTTATGACAAACCCAGCGTTCAAAAAAAGAAAAAACAGGCAAAGGCAGCCAAGAGACGCCGCAAGAGGATGAGAAAATTTTAGCTTGAACTGTTGCGACATGGTTTGAGCAGCTCCCCGGGCTGTCCATCGTGCCCCAACTTGGATTGGAGGCACGATAAAATCTCTATAATTCGGTCAAGTGCGCGTCGGCTGTAATCACCTTACCCCATCTCAAAACCAATTTCACAGGGCGATGGACCGACCAAGGCCTGATGGTTTCAAGCCCTTTTATTTAATTGATTTTGCAGCATTTAACAGGTTTTTTTCTTGACAAAATCAGGGCAAGAATGTAAATACGCACCACTATCAGTTCCTCGGTCCTAGACCTTCCAATCTCCTAACGAAGAGGCTTTAACCTATGGAAAACAGGGCAAAAACATCCGAAAAATCGACCAAAGGCGGATGGATTTTTCTTCTCATTGGGTTCATTGGAGCACTGATCACGGGATGGGTTGTTTTTCCGATGGTCCTCTATTCAAAACAGCCCCAACCGATGAACTTCAATCATGCACTCCATCTCAATCCTGAAAAAGTCGACGGTATCGATGGTGATACAGAGGCTGAAAGATGCGCCTTTTGCCACGCCTTTCGTGAGGACGGCACCTATGTCGGAATTCCAAAACTGAGCAAATGTACTGAATGCCATGATGACCCCGAAAGCCCCCTTGGCGATTCAAAGGCCGAAGCGGCATTCTTGAAGAAATATGTGGCTACCAATACCGAAATACCCTGGTTGTCCTATTACAGGCAACCTGACTGTGTCTACTTTTCCCATATTGCCCACGTTAAGATGGGTGAGATAACCTGCAAGACCTGCCACGGGGATTTCGGAAAGCTCGCCCAATTACCTCCCTACGAGGCCAACCGTCTGACAGGCTACAGCATCAATATCTGGGGGAAAAGGATCTCCGGTTACAAGAAACATAGCTGGGACAGAATGAAGATGGACGATTGCGCTGAATGCCATACGAAAAAGGGGCTGGAAAAAAACAATGCCTGCTTTGTCTGCCACAAATAGGATGACTTCCCAAGAAGTCATCATCGTGCCCATGGAGGGGCACACAAATCAAGGGGGTGCAGGGCAACCCATTGATTTGTGGGGAAACCGAAAATCGCACTTTTCGGTTTCCGTGAGTAAAAAGTCCAGGGACGGACTTTTTACGTTCCATCAAGTAAGGGGAAGATTATGGAATTGAATAGACGAAATTTTGTGAAGCTTCTTGTCGGTGGTGTGGTCGGAATCCAGCTGACGCCTTTACCATGGAAATTGACTGATGATACTGCCATCTGGACACAAAACTGGCCTTGGGTTCCCGTGCCGCCCGTAGGCGCGTTCACTAGTGTCAAGTCCGTTTGCCTCCTCTGTCCGGGCGGTTGCGGAATAGACGTCCGTAAAGTGGACGAGCGTGCCGTCAAGATTGAAGGCAGCACCGACTATCCCGTCAACCCGGGAGGAATCTGCCCGGTGGGGATGGGGGGATTGCAACTGCTCTATGACGAAGACGTGCGCTTCACGCGCCCCATGAAGCGGGTTGGTCCCAGAGGTGCCGGTGAATTTATGGATATTTCCTGGCAGGAGGCTATCGACATACTGAGCACCCGGATATCGACTCTGCGTTCCCAGGGAAAGGCGGAGGCCCTGGCCGCTGTGGACGGTCATTTCACCGGATCTTCCATGTCGGTTATGATAAAACGTCTCATGAAGGCCGTCGGCAGCCCGAACTATGTCAGGGTTCCTTCCATCCAAGACACCTATTCCATGGCCAACAGGCTCATGCTCGGCAGCGATGGTCCAATGGCCTATGACCTGGAGAACGCAGACTATGTCCTCAGTTTCGGGAGCGGACTCCTCGAGGGATGGGCAGGTCCCGGTAGGGTCATCAACGCCTGGAGCATCCTCAGGGAAAAGGCCCTCAGGAAAAAAGCAACGGTTGTCCAGATCGGATCCCGTGCATCCAACACCGCTTCCAAGGCGGACCAGTGGGTGGCCGTCCGACCCGGGACTGAGGCGGCCCTGGCCCTTGGGATGGCACACGTCCTCATCAAGGAAGGGTTGTTTCATACAGGATTCATCCAGGGACACACTTCCGGTTTTGAGGACTGGCGTTCATCGGATGGCACCAATCATATAGGCTTCAAGACCCTGGTGATGAATCAATACGCCCCGGCACAGGTGGAACAGATCACCGGCCTGAGTAAGTCTGAAATTCTCTCCCTGGCTCTGGGGTTTGCCAAGGCCAAGGCGCCTGTCGCCCTTTCCGGAAAGGGAAAAGGGACCCTGAACGGCAGCCTTTACGAATTCATGTCCATCATGGCCCTGAACGCCCTTGCCGGCAACATCAACCAGCCGGGCGGTGTCGTTGTAAGCGATCCTCTGCCCCTCTCTCAGCTGCCCGAAGTCGAGCCTGATGATGTCGCGCGTCAGGGAATCAAGAGGCCCCGACTGGACGGCGCGGGAGGGCTGGCCTATCCTTTCACAAAGAGCCTCATCAACAATCTTGCCGCAGCCGTCAACGAGAGCGCGGTTTCACCGGTGGACACCCTGCTGGTCTTCTCATCCAATCCGGCCTTTACCCAGCCCGATGGGGGGACTTTCTACAAGGCCCTCAAGAAGATTCCCTTTATCGTGAGTTTCTCCCCTTTCCGTGATGAAACGGCCAACATGGCAGACCTTATCCTGCCCGATCACACCTATCTGGAAAAAATGGTTGATGTGGTCTGGCCTGCAGCCCTTCAATACCCCCTCTACGGCCTGTCTCAACCGGTGGTCGAGCCTGTGTATAACACCCGGCATTCCGGAGACATCATCCTTCAGCTGGCCGCAAAGCTGGGGGGAGCCATTGGCGATTCATTCCCCTGGAAAAGCTATGAAGACGTGCTCAAAACAAGGGCAAAGGGCCTCTATGAATCAGGCCCGGGCCTTATCCATTATGACGGGAAAGTCCCTGTTTGGGAAAGCGTCCGGAAAAATACCGCCGTAAAGGCAGACTACAAAGACTTTGATGAAATGTGGAAGGGGCTGAAATCCAATAGTCTCTGGTTCCGACCTTCTCATTCCTTTGGAAACTTGGAAAACCTTTTCAAGACCCCGACGGGCAAATTCGAATTCTACAGTACCCGGTTGGAACTTGCGGTTTATGAGCACGGTGGAAAGGTCTCCGGGGAAAAGGCGCTTGAAAAAATGGGTATACAGGCCCGGGGAGATGCGGCCTTCATGCCGCATTACGAAAAACCGGCGGTCCAGGAAGCAACCGAAGCCTATCCACTCCTGCTGATTCCCTATGAGATGATCAATCTTGCCAGTTCCTGGATTCCGAGCCCCCCTTTCCTGGAAAAGACCTGGTTTGATAACGAGCTCCGAAAAAATGAGTCCTTTGCCGAAATAAACCCCAAAACCGCGTCCGAATATCGCCTGACAGAAGGTGACCGAATCCTGATCAAGTCCCCTTCCGGGGAGGTGAGGGCTCGGCTGACACTCTTTGAAGGGGCCATGCCGGGCATCGTTTATATGCCGCTCGGCTTAGGCCATACGGCCTACGATGAATTTCTCAAGGGAAAAGGCGTCAATCCCAACCGGATTGTGCATCCTGGACGGGACCCCCTGTCCGGTCACCCGGTATGGTGGAATACCCCCGTTCGGATAACCAAAGTCTAATGATGAGGTAAACTTATGGAAGAAAAACAGGGCCATGATAACCGATATGGAATGGTCATCGATCTGGACAAATGCACCGGTTGTGGGACCTGTATGGTTGCGTGTGCAGCGGAAAACAATGTCTCCACCAGACCGGATGAATCGGACAAGCAACGCAGCCTCACCTGGATGCGTTTGTATAAGATCACCAACGGAAAGGCATTTCCCCGCACTGAGGTCAGCTATTTTCCCAGGCCCTGCATGCAGTGTAATCATCACACGCCGTGTGTCTCCGTGTGTCCTCCTACGGCCACTAAACTGGATCTCCATACGGGGATCGTGAGTCAGATCTATAGCCGCTGCATTGGTTGCCGGTACTGCATTGCCGCCTGCCCCTATC
Source organism: Desulfatiglandaceae bacterium (assembly GCA_049282265.1). Classification (GTDB taxonomy): domain Bacteria; phylum Desulfobacterota; class DSM-4660; order Desulfatiglandales; family Desulfatiglandaceae; genus CAYUCJ01. The sequence goes on from JBAPTR010000168.1 coordinate 15,005, forward strand.
ACGCCAGGACGTTCAATTGGTGGGACGCCTATTTCCCGAAGGGAAAGGGTCTGGAGAGGTACCTGTCGCCGGAAGTCTCTCCCCGCATGCGCGGCGTGGTGGAAAAATGCTCCTTCTGTCACCATCGTCTGATGCGGGCCAAGACCCTGGCCTATGCCGAGGACCGGCGGGAGCTTGAGGAAGGCGAATACACCACGGCGTGCACCGACGCCTGCCCGGCCCAGGCCATTACTTTCGGCGATTTGAACAACCCCGATCACCAGGTTTCGAGGCTTAGCAAGAGCCGTTACGCCTTTCGACTTCTGGAGCGATTGGGTACGGAACCCAAGGTCTACTACCTTTCCCACAAAGACTGGGTACGGAAAATGGCGGATAATTATCGCCCGGGTGAATTCAAGCCCGTAACAAGCGCAACCGGTTAAGAAGCCGGGATAACAGTTTGAAAAACTCTCCCAGGAGGACAGATTGATGGATTCGCCATTGATACCGGAAGGAGTCAAGAGATGCTCGCCCAAGGCCTTTTTCTTTTGGACGCTGCCATGGATTGGGCTATTGATATGGGGGGGAATTTCCGCCGCCTTATGCCTTTGGAAGGGCCTTAACCAGACGAATATGAGCGACTACTTTGCCTTTGCCCTGTGGATCGTTTTCGATCTTGCCATTATCGCTCTCGGGGCGGGCGCCTTTTTTACGGGATTCCTCACCTATGTTATCGGCAGAAAAGAGTTGAAAAATGTGATCAACGCCGCCGTTGTCATAGGATTTATCTGCTATTCAGGTGCCGTTGCCATGCTTGGCATCGATATCGGACAACCCATCCGTGGCTGGTTCATTTTCTGGCATGCCAATATTCACTCCATGCTTGTGGAGGTGTCCTTCTGCATCACCGCTTATCTCAGCGTCCTCGCCGTCGAGTATGTTCCCCTTATCCTGGAGAACCGCCAAATCGAAAAGGTTAAAGAACTTCGGCTTTTCGGCCACAATCTCCATGAAATCATGGCCCTTTTTGCCGCGACAGGAACTTTTCTGTCCTTCTTCCATCAAGGTTCTCTCGGGGGTATGTTCGGTGTCATGTATGCCCGTCCATTTGCGGCCAGGGGGGGATTCTACATATGGCCGTGGACTTTCTTCCTTTTTATCCTGTCGGCCATCGCTGTTGGTCCCTGTTTCACCATCCTGTGTACCAAGCTGACGGAGGCAATCAGCCGGAAAAAACTCGTCCCGGACAATGCAATCCAGTTGATTGCAAAGATCTCAGCCTGGCTTTTATCAGCCTATATAATCTTGAAAATCGCCGACACCCTCGTCTGGATGTATGGTAGTGTGCCCCGGCAGGGTCTTTCCTTTATGGATTTTTTCAAGCAAGGTCCCTACGGTGTGTGGATGCTTGTAGTAGAAATCATTATCTGCGGGATTATTCCGGCAATTATGTTGATGATTCCCAATGTGAGAAAACAAGGAGGATGGCTCGTCACGGCCTCCCTTCTGGCATGTACGGGGATCGTATTAAATCGCTTCATGTTTGTCGTCGTCACCCTTGCCATTCCCGTGATGCCTTTTGATCACTTTGTAAGCTATCTCCCGACCTGGCAGGAATGGGGCATTGCCTTTGCCGTTGTAGGCTACGGTTTCTTGCTTTTCTCCCTGTCCTATAGATATCTCCCCATGTTTCCCAAGGAGATTGAGCTGAACCCGGCAACGGAATAGGGAAACACTGAAAGGAGGACAACAATGCTGCCGTTTTCTTTTGAATGGGCGTGGAATGCCGGTCATTTCATCTTTTTTGGGTTCTTATATTTTGCCCTCACGGTGGTAGGATGTGGGCTGGTTTTTGCAGGAATCAAGACGGCCTTACAACTCATGGGATTTATGCGAGAGCGTCATTTCTAAGCTCCTCGATGCCAAGTGGAATTTGGTTCATTCCTTCCGGGCCCAGGACCTTTGAGCTGTTCGGTAGAACGCCTTCCGGATGGTTTTTCGGGCCCTCTTCTTCCGCTCCATGACACCACGGTTTTCGGATATGAAGCGCATCAAAGCAGTTATCTTCGACTGTGACGGGGTCCTTTTTGACTCCCGTCAGGCCAATACACAGTACTACAATCACCTTCTTGCCCACTTCCATTTGCCCCCCATGAATCCCGATGAAGAGGCCTTTGTCCACATGCACACGGCCGAAGAATCCGTTCGCCATATCTTTTGGGATACGGATTGTGAAAGCGTCGCCCAGGACTATCGTGCGAAGATGGATTACGCCCCCTTCATGGACGACATGATCGTAGAACCCGGGCTCATCCCGCTGCTCAAGGCCCTAAAGCCCCGATTCGGACTGGCCGTAGCCACCAACCGGAGCAATACTATTTCTGATGTCCTCAGGAAATATGGACTTGACGGCTTTTTCCATATCGTCCTTTCCTCCCTGGATGTCCTGCATCCCAAGCCCCACCCGGAATGTATCCATAAAATTCTCTCCTTCTTTCACATCTCTCCGAAGGAAGCTATATATGTGGGCGATTCCCTTGTTGATTATGAAACGGCGAGGGCGGCGGAGGTCTTCTTCGTCGCATATAAGAATTCGGAATTGAACGCAGACCAACACGTGTCGGGACTCATGGAAATCGCCGATCTTCTGGGCATCAGGCGAAAAGGCTAATGAATCCCGGAGAGAAGTCTCTTCGCTTCGTCTGCGATGGGACCTTCAGGCGCAAGCCGTATCGCTTCTTCCAGTTCCTTCTGTGCTTTCTTAATTTCCTGCTGTTTGAGGTAAAGTTTCCCAAGGTGTAGGTGTGGGGTGGGGTACTCTGGGGCGTACCTGAGGGCATTCTTAAAGGCCTTTTCGGCCTCCGTCCAGTCTTTGGCGGCCTCGTAAGCGGTTCCAAGGTTGTTCCAACACAGGCTGTAGTCCGGTGCGAAAGACAAGGCCTCTCGGTAGCTTTCGATGGCCTTCTTGTACTCCTTCTTTTGAAAATAGGCCAGACCCAGGTTGTTGTACGCAAAATGAGGGGTTTTATAGGTAAGGGTCTCCGCGGCCTTCGTGAAACAGGGGATGGCCAGATCCCACCGTTTGAGCAACAGGTAAACTGTGCCCATATTGTTCCATGCTTCCGGGAAGTCAGGCTCCAGTTCAAGGGCTTTTTTGAAATGTTTCAAGGCGGGAGCATAATGCTTCAGATCCCTGTAAACCAGGGCCAGTTGATTTTGTATTCTTGCGTTTTCAGGAGCCAGTCGCCCGGCCTCGAGCAAGTGCTTGAGGCCCGCCCTGGCCTGATTCTCTTGAACGAGGGATATGCCCAGGGCCGCCTCGGCCCTGGCTTTTTTTCTATCGAGTTCGTGATTGGTTCCGGCGCAGCCGAAAACAAATAAGGACACGCAAAGGAGAACTGTCAAGGCCCCGCCATGTGAAATAGGGGCCATTGCATGCTTTTTCATCATCCGGCATATCACAACTTGCCTGGGGCCGAAACCACCGTGGGAGTCAAAAATATGAGCAGTTCGCTTCTGGCATTCGTTGCGTTTCTCGCCTTGAAAAGCCAACCCAGGATGGGCATGTTTCTGAGCCAGGGCGTGCCTTCCTCCGTTGTGCTCTTGTCCTCTTTATAGATACCGCCGATGACCACGGTGTCCCCGGAAGCGATCATCATCTCAGTCTGGGCGTTCTTGGTGTTGATGGGGACATTGTCTCCCCTCGCATTGGCGTAATCCGGAAAATCATCACTCACATCGATGGTCATTATAACCATATTGTTCGGCGTTATCCTCGGCGTGACCTCAAGTTTCAGGGTTGCGTCCACCTGTTGGTACGTCTTGTTGCCATTGGAATCCGTACCGGACGGCAGGACGATCTTGGTACCCTGTTTGATGCTCGCCTTCACCGTATCCCGCGTGATGATCTTGGGAGCGGAAAGGGTCTTTACGTTCCCCTCGGTCTCTGCAAACGCGATTTGTGCATTGAGCAGTTTCGTCGCAGCCGTATTGACGAAATTAATGCCCATAGTGGTTGCGCTGGGGATGCTGAAATTGGTGGAAAAATTGTAATTATAGGTCCCGTTGCCCGTCCCTCCCCAGGGATTGTGCTGTGTCTGGTAGTTGCCTCCCCAGGTTACCCCGAGTTCCCGGCTGAAACTGGTCCGGGCCTCCACGATTCTTGCCTCTATCATGACCTGCTTGGTGGGTCGGTCTTGTCTCAAGCTCAGTTTTCTTGCAGCGGCGATATTCGCGGCGGTATCCGTCATGATAATGGTCTTGTTCGCCTTGTCAATGGACAGTTTCCCCCTGGGTCCCTTGACGTTTTCACTGATCAACTTCTTGATGTTCTCCACATCAACGTAATTTATAGTCAGGTATTCAGTGACAAGTGGTTCGTCTGCCTTTGCCGCTTTTTCAGCGTCCAGGCGCTTTTTCCTTTCAGCCTCCTCCCGTTCCCGCTTCTGTTTCTCCTTCGCCTCTATCTGGGCAATTTTATTCTTGGTCGTAATCCAGATGACATTGCCTTCACGGCGCTTGCCCAGGTCGTTATTTTCCAGGACAAGGTCCAGGGCCTGATCCCAGGGGACTTTTCTGAGCCGCATGGAGACCTTTCCCTTGACTTCAGGACCCCAGATAATATTGAGATTGCTCACCTCTCCAATGAGTCTCAGGATGTTTGTTACATCTGCATTGACAAAATCCATGGTCATGGGGGCTCCGGTGTATTTTCCCCTGGCCATCCGGTTTCTCCGGGTGTTCCCGGTCGCCCTGAATATCTTCTTCACACCGGTAGAGTCGGACGCCGAAGTTCGAGCGATTGATTCTGCCACCGTAATCGGAACCAGTCTCTTCTCCGGCGGCTTCACCTGGGTCTTACCAAAATCAATAAAGATTCCTGTATCAGTCTGGTCGATGTGAAAAGGAACCATTTCCCGCAAAATGATATCGAGGACAACGCGCTTTTCATCAGAAAATGCTTTTGCCTTGACGCGTTCGATGGCCCCTTCGAAATAGGAAGAGTCCAGCCGCCTCATCAGGAGGGGCGGGATGCTGGCCTCTGCCAGGTTAAGACGGATCGATTTGGAACCCGTCCTTTCCAGACCATACTGTCCTTTCCGGCTGGTGGTGATGCTCAGACGTGACTTTCCCTGGGGCAACCTTGTGAAATCCACGCCCAGAATCTGAGTCAAGTTATCTTTGCCGGCCTTAAAGAAAATTCTGGGTTTCTCTTCGGTTACCTTCGCATTTTCGCCTTCAGTGCTCGCACCAGGTGTTGCAGACTTTTTAGCCACACCTGACTGTTCCGTCTCATCCGCAACCGGGGGTTTTTTTAGAGACAGTAAAAGTGAAGTTCCTCTTTTTTCGACTTGGTAGTCCAGCTTTCGGGTCAGAAAAACGACCACCCGTGTCATATTTGTCCTCGAACGGTCCTTTTCCACAGAGACCTGATCCACATTTCCATCCTTGACCTGTCTTGTTCCAAGGGCCTGGGCTTCAGCATCGCCGGCCACATCCATGACGACCCTGTTCGGGTCGATGAGCTTAAAGGCCGTATAAGGGATCATCCGGCTGCAAAGGAGTTCTACAACAGTTTCGTTGGCACCTATTGATCGGACATTCACCGTCTCCAGAATTGCAGGCGCCGTTTTCGCGCTCTCGTCGACCTGTTTTGGGGTGGACGCACAACCATAAATACCCATGAACAGGACCCCGACTATATAGACGATTTGCAGGAGCTTACGTTTCCTTTTTGACGCGTTGCACATGAGTGATCTCCCTATATACCTGATGGAATCGCAAAAAATCCGGTCCTCAGGACTTTTTACTCAAGGAAACCGAAAAGTGCGATTTTCGGTTTCCTTACAAATCAACGGGTTGCCGCACCCCACTGATTTTCGTGCCCGTCCATGGGCACGATGATGATTTCTCACAAAGTTATCACTGTCGCCCGGGAAGCTTCTTGACCACCTCTTTGGTCTTCACCTTCCCCATAAAATCCCTATGTTTTTCCCGGATAACCACCTCTCCTTCTCGAATCTCACGAACGACGCCCTCATTGGTGCCGATAAGCGTTCCCTTGCGGATCACATGTCCCAGGCCTTTGGCGTCTCGAACCATGGCCCAGTTACCCTTTCCGTTCAGGATGGTGGCTATCAAGTCAAGTTGTGAAAGATCCAGTGTCTCCAGATACGTTCTCGGCCTTTTCCTTTTTTTCTCTACGGTTTCCTCAATGGACAAAAACGACTTGAAAGGATCTGTTTTCCCCTTGGCACTGAGCAACGTTTGCCCCTTTAAAGGCGTTCCTTGCGAGTCTCCGGCCAGGGACACATCTTTCAAACTTCGAGGGGGCTTATAGACCATTTTGCTGACCCCCCAGGCCTCCATACTGAGGAAAAGGAGCCAAGCACATACTGCCGCCACGACAAGACTATTTTTTCTTTTTCGCCCCGGACGTTGCATTCATCGTTCCTTTAAATCGATAGGTCATTGCGTTGCATGTTGTAATCAATGTTGTGGAAAGGGGTTTATTAGGTTTCATGGAAACATCAAGGATATTGACAATACGTTCCATCCTGCCGACTTTATCGAAAAAAGAGGCAACGTTGTGGTACGTACCGCTAACCTTTATGGCCACAGGAATTTCAATATAGAAATTCTTGACCCTTTCTTTCTTGGGACTGAACAGAAGAAATTTCAATTGTGAATCCGTGCCGAGTTGTGTGATCGTTCTCAATAAGGAAGGGATTTCCCTCTCATTGGGCAGTAATTTCAGGGCCTCTTGGAATTGGGCCGTCACCTCTGCCTGCTCCGCCTCAAACTTCTTCAGGTTCCTCGCACGAATCCTGGCCTGTACCAGCTGCTGGTTCAGCGCGTTGATCTCCTTCTTGGTCTTAGCAATCTCTCCGGTTTTCGGAAGGACGACAAGCCAGATGAACAGACCACCTAAAAAGACGATGGTGCCAACCAGGATCAGGACCCTGTAGGCCATCTTCATTTGCTCTATTTTCTCAAAAAACGGGCTTTTTTCCATGCCCTGTAGATCCTTTGTTTAGGTTAGATCACCGTTTTTTCTTGCTGTCGGTCTTTTTATTGCTTACCTTTTCCTTGAAAGAATAGGTCTTGCAATCGAGATCGAAATCCACCACGTTGAGTTTGTATTTTTTCAAATATCTTAGGGAGGCTTTCCTGAGATTCACAGTCGTTATGTGTTTTGCCTTCTCCAGGTTTGTCATGAAAAGGGCCACCGTCTCATTATCCATAGCGGTGCCCTGAAGCACCAGGGTGCCTCGCTTGTCATCCAGTGACTTGAGCCACAATCGATTTCTTGGTACTGCTTCTGCTATCTCATCAAGCAGGAGAACAGGCCCTGTCTTCTTTTTTTCCAGATCACGGATGACATTCAACTTAGAACGAATTTCACGAATCTGCTTTTTCAAGCGATTGATCTTTTTTGTTGTCTGTGCGTAGGCCGCCAGCTGTTTCCTTGCTGTTTCTTTTTCGGTCCGGAGGGTACGCAACCGACTGTTGAGTTGCAAAAAGACAAATGCCATGACGGCAAGAACAAACACCACCGTCAAAACATAGACACTGGTCTGGCGCTTGATATTTTCCTTTTTTCTCGCCGCCCTGAAAGGAAGAAGATTGATTCTAATCATTTGTCACCGATGCTTCTAAGGGCCAGACCTACCGCTACGCCGGCCTGGGTTGCCATATAGCTCAAGTATTTTGAATCAAAAGCCTTTTCGTTGACGATCAGATTTGCGAAAGGGTTCAATTCTTCCACGGGAAGATTGGTTTCCAATTCAAGGTATTTCAGAAAACCAGGCACCCTGGATGATCCGCCACTTAAGAGTATTTTTTCTATGTTTTCCTCTGGATAGGTTGTGGCCAGGAAATCAAGAGCCCGCTTTATCTCTTGGGCCCACTCGGACAGCACTGAAGTAAAGATCTCTTCCAGGGCAGCTTTTGTATTTTCTACCTTCTTGCCACCCAGTTTCATCCTCTCGGCCTCTTCAAAATCCACGTCAAATTCGGACATGATGGCTTCAGAGATCTGGTTTCCACCATAGGATGAATCCCGGCTAAATATGGAGGCGCCATTCTTAATCGCGTTGATACCCAGCTCTTCCGCGCCGACATTGACCAAAGCATAACAACCTTCCGGTTCACTGGCGCTGGCCTCAAAGGCATTCTGAAGGGCAAAGGCGTCCACATCAAGGACCGTCGGATTGAGCCCGGAAAGCTGAAGAAGGGTTACATAATCCTCAACAATTTCTTTCTTGGCCGCCACCAGCATGACTTCCATCTGGCCGGCGGCGGATTTTTCCTTTTCACCCCCCTTGCCCTGTCCGGTTTGGTCACCGATGCTCAGGATATCATAGTCCAGATTGACATCATTTATGTCGAAGGGGATATACTGCTCGGCCTCGCTCTGAATGGTATTTTCCAGTTCCGATTCGTTTCGGTCGCTTATCACGATTTTCTTGACAATGACCGAATAGCCTGAAATGGATGTAGCCACGTCCTTATTCTTTACCTTCAAATTCCGACAGAGGGTCTTGATGGCAGAAGAGACGATCTCCATTTCCTTGATCGTTCCTTCAACAATGGCATCCCGTGGCAATCCAATGATCCCAAAGTTTTTCAGAACCTTACCTCTTTTGCCGTGATCAATCTCAACCAGCTTAACAGCCCTTGAGCCGATATCCAGACCGATCAATTGATTTTTCTTGGGCACAGCCATGGTGATCATTTCTCTAATTTTCCGGGAAGAGCTTTTCCCTATTTGTGAGCTTGTAGCCGAGCGCGAGGATGATTTTCCTCTTGGTTTCCATCCGGCAGGACATCCCCTTTTCAACCCGATCAATGGTCAAAGGGGAAACGCCTGCTTTTCGCGCCAATTCTGCCTTGCTCATAAGGAGTTCTTCTCTGACGTTTTTTACCAGGTTTTGACCCAATGTACCCTCCAGTTCTCTTTTCCTAAAAACTTGCCAAGGGGAGATGAGTCATCATCATGCATATATAACTATATTTGTCAACCATATTTTATGAATTATTTACATTTTGCATAATTTATAATCATAGAGAATTCCCATTCCCTTGTGAATACCATATGTTGTGCATTTTACTTTTCTTTGCTTTTTCCTTTCAAACGACTTTTTTTGCTTCCTTTCTCTTGAATTATCGGCAGGAGGCAGATTTTTCTTTACAAACTTCTTCTTTAGGGATTAAATCCCTTCAAAAATCGAGCCAATTGTCTCTGGTTTGATCGAAAAAGTGAAAATTCGGACATAAACATTGTGGAGGTTACTTTTGGAAAATCGGAATGACCAGGAAAAACTAAAGAAAAAAAGTGTATTCAGGGAATATGCCGAGGCCGCAATCATTGCGATTATTCTCGCCCTTTTCATACGAACCTTTGTCGTGCAGGCTTTTAAGATTCCCTCAGGGTCCATGGAGCCAACCCTTCTGGTGGGGGATCACATTCTTGTGAACAAATTCATCTATGGTGTCAAGATTCCCTTTTTGAGAAAAACACTCATTCCCATTGAACAACCGAAGCGGAATGATGTCATTGTTTTTATTTATCCGATGGACCCGAGTAAAGATTTTATTAAACGGGTTATCGGAGTCCCGGGCGACCGAATCGAAATGCTCGGGCGCTCTATTTACATCAATGGGAAGCTCTTCAAGGACAAATACGGTGTGTATACGGCTCCCTTTCAGCCCACGGCGCACTTCGGCCCTGTCATCGTACCGCAAGGCCACCTCTTCATGATGGGAGACAACAGGGATCACAGTTACGACAGCCGGTACTGGGGCTTTGTACCCCTTGCATCGGTGAAAGGTGAGGCCTTTATAGTCTACTGGTCCTGGCCCCACTGGAAACGTTTTTTCCATATCATACATTAGTGAGAACTATGCAGGTGTTTAGGCTGAAAACTGAAGGCCTTTGCAACAGCCTCTCTGATCTGGTCATCCCCGGTGAATTCCTTCAAGGCTCCCCGGTTTACCCACCTGGCCGCTGCAGCATCTGATCCAGGCCGGGGAATACCAGAAACAATTTGTGCACAATAGTCTACGATCACATAATGATATTGAATCTTATTGTTCACATCTCTTTCAATTCTGTCATAAACCCCCACGAGCCCCTCAAGTTTAACTTCTATGGAAAGTTCTTCCCATAGTTCTCGATGCAAGGCCTCCTGGACCGTCTCTCCCACTTCAACCAGTCCGCCCGGCAGACTCCATTCACCCTTGCCGGGCATCTTTCCCCGTTGCACCAGAAGCACATCCTTGGCCCGGGTTATGACGGCCGCCACCCCTATAAGGGGCCTCTCCGGGTATGTTCTCCGCAGGGTATGTTTCTTGACATGATCAGGTGAATGGAATACCATAGTACGCTGATATTAGGATAATTCCAGTATAATTTCAACGGTATTAACGTAAGGAGAGACAAACATGTCGAAATCCCAAAAAACCCTCGAAGGAAACGAGGCTGCAGCCCATGTGGCCTATGCCATGAGCGATGTGGCCGCCATCTATCCCATTACCCCATCCAGCAGCATGGGAGAATATTGCGACGAATGGGCAGCTCACGGTCGCAAAAATATTTTCGGCCAGGCCTTGAAGGTATCCGAGATGCAGTCAGAGGCGGGAGCGGCCGGGGCCGTTCATGGTTCCCTGGCGGCAGGGGCCCTGTCCACCACCTTTACGGCCTCCCAGGGACTGCTCTTGATGATTCCCAATATGTACAAAATAGCCGGCGAAATCATGCCCGTGGTCTTCCACGTGGCGGCCAGGGCCGTTGCCGCTCATGCCCTGTCCATTTTCGGAGACCATTCGGATATCAATGCGGTCCGGCAGACCGGTTTTTCACTCCTTGCCTCCTCTTCCGTCCAGGAAGTCATGGATCTTGCGCTCGTGGCGCACCTGGCAAGCATCCGGTCCAGTTTGCCTTTTGTACATTTTTTTGACGGTTTCAGAACATCCAATGAAATTCAGAAAATAGAAATGATCGACTATGAGGACATGGCCGCTCTTGTGGACTGGGAAGCCATTGACGATTTCAGAAGCCGGGCACTGAATCCTGAATATCCCCAACTCCGGGGAACCGCCCAAAACCCGGATATCTTCTTCCAGAACCGCGAAGCATGCAACCCTTATTACGAACGTATCCCCCGAATTGTCCAGGAGGAAATGGACAAGGTCTCGGATCTGGTGGGCCGCTCCTATCACCTTTTCGATTACATAGGAGACCCCGAGGCTGAGCGGGTCATCGTTTCAATGGCCTCCAGTTGCGACAGCATTGACGAAACCGTCAACTACATGACCGGACTCGGTGAGCGCGTGGGTCTCTTGAAGGTTCGGCTTTATCTTCCCTTTTCTTCTGAACATTTTTTCCGTGCCCTCCCGGCCGCCGCTCAGAGAATCGCGGTTCTCGACCGTACGAAGGCCCCGGGATCTCTTGGGGAGCCGCTGTATCAGGATGTGTGTACCGCCTTTCAGGAACGAAAGGAATCACCGGTCATCATCGGCGGCCGTTATGGTCTTGGGAGTAAGGATTTCACCCCGACCATGGTGAAAGCAGTTTTTGACAACCTCCGGGGGCGTGAACCCAAGAATCATTTCACTGTCGGCATAAAGGACGATGTCACCTTCACTTCCCTTGAGTTGGGTGAAAAAATCGAACCATCACCCAAGGAAACGGTCAGGTGCAAGTTTTGGGGACTCGGTGCAGACGGTACGGTCGGAGCAAACAAGAATGCCATCAAGATTATCGGGGAAAACACCGATTTGTTTGCCCAGGCCTATTTTGCGTATGACGCGAAAAAATCAGGCGGCATTACCATGTCCCACCTGCGATTTTCGCCCCACCGGATACAGTCCCCCTATCTTTTAACCGAGTCGGACTTTATCGCCTGCCATAATCCCCATTTTGTAGACCAGTACCAGATCCTGGAAGGTATCCGGGAGGAGGGGGGCTTTCTTCTCAACTCTCCCTGGCCCCTGAAAGATCTGGAAAAGGAACTCCCCGACCACATGAAGCGTACCATTGCTCGGAAAAAACTCGCATTTTACAATATCGATGCAGTGAAAATCGCCGCTGAACTCGGTCTGGGCGGTCGCATCAACATGATTATGCAGGCTGCGTTTTTCAAGATTGCGGACGTGATCCCGCCGGAGCAGGCATTTGAATACATGAAAGATGCTATAAGGAAGACCTACGGCAAAAAGGGCGAAAAAGTCGTCCAAATGAACATTGACGCGGTGGACAAGGCCGTGGGGGCCCTCCAAAAAATTAAAGTCCCAAAGGCATGGGCCGCAGCCGGACATGAAGCATATATGCAAGGAGAGGAACCGCAATTTGTGAAGGACGTCATGAGGCCCATGCTTGCCCAGCAGGGCGACAAACTACCCGTGAGCGCCTTCAGCCCGGACGGCATCTTCCCAACCGCAACCACACAGTATGAGAAACGGGGAATCGCCATTAATGTCCCTGAATGGATTCCTGAAAACTGCATCCAGTGCAACCAGTGTTCCTTTGTTTGCCCCCACGCGGTTATTCGACCCGTCCTTGCCACCGACGAAGAACTGGAAGGGGCACCGGAAACTTTTGAGACCGTTGAGGCGAAGGGCAAGGAACTCAAGGGCATGCAGTTCAGGATCCAGGTGAGCGCCCTTGACTGCACGGGCTGCGGAAATTGCGCCGACGTGTGTCCAGCCAAGGAAAAGGCCCTGGTCATGAAACCCCTGGCCTCACAAATTGAAACACAGGTCCCCAACCACCAGTTCTCGACCACCGTTCCTGTACACGATGACCTGATGTCCGCCACCTCGGTCAAGGGCAGTCAGTACTGTCAGCCCCTGTTTGAGTTCTCCGGCGCCTGCCCGGGCTGTGGTGAAACGCCCTACATCAAGGTTGTCACCCAGCTCTTTGGAGACCGGATGATCATTGCCAATGCCACCGGCTGTTCCTCCATTTACGGGGGCTCCACTCCGAGCTGTCCCTACACCGTGAACGAAGAGGGCCATGGGCCGGCGTGGGCAAATTCCCTTTTCGAGGACAATGCCGAATACGGCTTTGGAATCCACCTTGGGGTCTCTCAACGGCGACAGAAGCTTGCACAACTTGTGGGGGAGGCCTTAGAAAAGCCCCTGTCTGATGACCTCAGGAAAGCCATGGAAGGGTGGCTTGAAAACATACAGGACGGCGAGAAATCCAGAGCTTTCGGGAGGCAAATTGAAGAACTGCTGCAGGTCGAATTTGCCAATTCTGAGTCCGAGATTAATCCCGTTTTCTTTGATATCCTGGAAAAGAGCGATTACTTCACCAAAAAATCCATATGGATCTTCGGCGGAGACGGATGGGCCTATGACATCGGGTACGGGGGCCTAGATCACGTCCTGGCCATGGGCCAGGATGTGAATGTGTTGGTGCTGGATACAGAAGTGTATTCCAATACCGGGGGCCAGTCTTCCAAGGCAACGCCAACAGGCGCCGTGGCCAAGTTCGCGGCCAGCGGAAAACCCACGCGCAAGAAAGATCTCGGCCTCATGGCCGCAACCTATACCTACGTATATGTTGCCTCCGTGGCCATGGGCGCGAATAAAAATCAGTTCATGAAGGCCCTTGTGGAGGCTGAAAGCTACAATGGACCTTCCCTGATCATTGCCTATTCCCCGTGCATCAACCATGGGATCAACATGGGCCGCAGCCAGGCCGAAGAGAAAAAGGCGGTGGAAAGCGGATATTGGCCCCTCTACCGCTATGATCCCCGACTTCAGGAAACGGGGAAGAATCCCTTCATCCTGGATTCCAAGGAACCCAACGGGGATTTCAAGGACTTCCTCATGGGTGAGGTCCGCTATGCCAGTCTCACCAGGAGTTTCCCTGACAATGCGAAGACCCTCTTTGAAAAGGCCGAGGCCGACATGAAAGGACGGTACCAGGACTACAAACAGATGGCCGGCCAGACGGACTAACCGTCAGCCCCCTTTTTCCTTCTCTTTGGAAAGGCCACCCGGTCGCGGGTGGTCTTTTCTTTTCCCCAATGGGGGAATTGACAGGAGCATGTGGGCCTTCAATCGTTTCAGTTCCCGCTCGCAGGTGAGGTCATAGTGGATCGGAGTGATGGTGATCTTTTTCTGTTTCAAGGCCATACCATCCGTGTCCTCATTGCCGTTGTCAACGGGCGTCTCACCGGAAAGCCAGTAATAGACGTTCCCACGCGGGTCCTTTCGGCATTCATAGCGCTCCTCGATGCGGGACATGCCTTGCCTGACAACGCTTATTCCCTGGATCTCTTCAGGAGGCAGGGCAGGGACATTCACATTGATGGCCGTGCCGGGTTCAAGCCCGTCCTCGGCCAGGAAGCGCACAATATCCCTGCTGAACCAGGCTGCAAAACCAAAGTCGGGGTTCGTTCGGGTGTCAAGGGAGATGGCGGCCGATTTGATCCCCATGAATGCGCCTTCAGTGGCGGCTGAAACCGTTCCGGAATAGATGATATCCACCCCCACATTGGCGCCCAGATTAATGCCTGACAAAATGATCTCCGGTGGCCGTTCCAGGAGTTCCTGCAAGGCAATCTTGACGCAGTCGGCAGGAGTACCTGATACGGCATAGCCGTAAAACTCACCATTTTTCATGACGTTTTTGACCCGCAGGGGAGTAGACAGGCTGATGGCATGGCCCACTGCGCTCATCTCCTGCTCCGGAGCCACGATATCTATTTCGTTATCTGGCTTAAGGGCCGAGTATAGGGCCCGCAGCCCCGGCGCATGGATGCCGTCATCATTTGTCAAAAGAATTCTCATTGCCTCAATAGTCACTCTCCTGTATATTCACCTTGACATTTCCAGCATTCAACGAATAATGATGGAACCGTAAAAAGTACGTCCGTTGGCACGACGATGGCTGCTTACGCAAACATCATTAGTGATCGGATACAAAAAGTCAAACCCCATACGCTTAACCTTCTTCGTGGGAGACGCAACATGGCTGAGAGTGGATCAAGACGTGTCTGGTGGTGGTTGC
Source organism: Desulfatiglandaceae bacterium (assembly GCA_049282265.1). Classification (GTDB taxonomy): domain Bacteria; phylum Desulfobacterota; class DSM-4660; order Desulfatiglandales; family Desulfatiglandaceae; genus CAYUCJ01. The sequence goes on from JBAPTR010000168.1 coordinate 30,009, forward strand.
TGCTATTTCTCTTTCTGGGCGCCTTGATAGGTTATCTCTTTAGGGGAAATCTCGGAAAGGAGTCGGAAAGACCCCTCCTCTCTGAAAAAACAGTCCCTACCCAGGAAGAAACCGCCCCTCCCTCACAGACCTTGCCATCCACATCCGGGAAGGAGGCGCCTGCTGTCGGGGCCTCAAACAAACTGGTTCTCCCCGTTGAACCCTCTGCGGAAAAAGTCATGCCCAAGATGACGTTGAGTCTGCAGGAGTTTTTTCATTACCTCGACGATAAGCCCTATGTACGGCGTCTCGCCCTGGGTACCGGCACGCTTGAACAATTCAAGATCATCCTGAAGGCCCTCTCCTCACATCTCCCCGCCCCCGCCGGGGAAGGGATCGATCCCAGGATCCTGACGGCCAATGTCTATCAGTTTTTCAGGGCCCTTGATCCCAAAGACATCAGGCTTATCAAAGAAGTCCTGCGCCACGAGCGGGACAATATGGAAATAGACCTTGACATGTTTTTTCAATGGCTTGTGAAAGGGGAAAGCGACCCCGAAACGGACCGCCTCAGGCCCCCTATCGATCTGGTCTACCCATACGCCGGTTTCCTGCTCAATACCATTGGCGGCCGAGCCTACCTCTTCCGCCGAGCGTCCTCCACCCGTGTCCTCCTGACCTATTACTCTATTCTGATCGTCCATCAGGCGGACAAGCGGGGAAGGAACACCTACGGTATTGATATCTACCCCTTCATCCGGGCCTTGAGCGAGGAAATGACCCATTATCCGGATCTCCAGTACCAGCAGGAGTATCTGGACAACCTCGATCTCATAAGGAAATATTATGTCAAGAAAAGATGACGACTTCCAACGAAGCCGTCTCTTCCGCCGGAGTCAGGGAGCCGGGCGTGACACTCTTTTTCAGACCCTTTCTCATAGTGCACTTGGCACCAAACACCGAAGCAGAAGGGTCTTTCCCCTTACCCGGCAATAACCTTTTCCAGGATCTTTTGATAGGCCTTGTTGATTTCCAGGTCATCTTCTTCTCTGAGCGTTTCCAGCCTGCCCTGATCAGCCAGGTCCACCAG
>JBAPTR010000169.1:0-13408 GCA_049282265.1 Desulfatiglandaceae bacterium
GGTACGTTCGTATTCCCGGAACTCCGGACAGATCTCCGAGGACAGGGAGACGGGGGCACCCGGCAAGAGCCTTTCAAAAATGGCTGCAATACGTTTTTCATGTTCAGGATTCAGAAATGAGAACAGAAGGGCAACGACCACGGCATCCACCTCCTGGTCTTTGAAAAATCCGCACACCGACTCCACGTCGTCGTCTTCCAGCGGGACGACGACCCGACCTCTGCTGTCGACACGCTCCCTGACCCCTTTTCTCAGGTAGCGGGGGACGAGAGGCGGGGGATTGTCCGCGTTAAAATCAAAGGCCGCTTCCTGGGGTCTGGCCACGCGCCTTATTTCCAGGACGTCTTCAAATCCGGCCGTTGTGACGAGCCCGACACGCGCTCCCTTGCCCTCCACGATGGCATTGGTTCCGATGGTGGTGCCGTGGATGATATAGTCCACCTGCTCCATGGTGACATGGGCGATATTCAGGATGTCCCGAAGCCCGGAGAGCACACCTTCTGTCAGGTCATGGTGTGTGGTCGGGGTTTTGGTATAGTGAAATGCTCCGGTTCGATTGTCAACCAGAACCACATCTGTAAAGGTTCCACCTACATCGACGCCGATTCTCATATGCTATTCCTCTTTAAATTTGTGGATAGGATAAAAAAACATTCAAAATATCAAAGAGAAGTTTTGGTTTTCGATACCTATTTTCAATTTAGGTTATCAAATAATGACTTATGGGAAATGGGAATAAATGCGCTTTAATAAAACCGAAAACACTGCAGCGATAAGAACTCTTTGATACAGATCAAATAATGATCAACTTTATTGTATACAATTATTCAATTTATTTTTATTGTCAACAAAATAATTTAACTAGAGAGTCAATTCCAAAACGGATAAATGAAGCGAATTTATTCACGGAGGATGTGTTTAGAAATACGATTAACATATTGATTAATTGAGAATAACGTTTTCTATTATCTCCAACAGCAATTTAGAATTCAAAACAAAGAACGAGATAATTAAATGAGCTCTCTCCTCCATATCTCGTATAGTATACAAAACTCACTTTTTCCTGGGTTGTGTCCATCCACGAAAGGTAACATTTTGATGTTTTGACAAAAAAAGCGCATTTTAAGGTGGATAATTTTCCGCCGGTTGTTATAGAAAGAGTGAGTAATTTTCGGTTAGGTAATTACATAACAGTTTTATCAGGGAAACGGATGAAGAGGCATGCAAGGGGTGCGGCCTTTGCGCCAAAATATGCCCTGTGGATGCCGTTAACATGGAGGACAATCATCCGATAGTTGACCTGGACTGGTGTGTCGGGTGCGGTGTTTGTGTAACCAAATGTCCGACAGATGCCGCAGAGTTAAGATTGAGGCCCGACAGGGACGGAGAGTTTCCGGCAACACACTTTCATGAACTCCACGAAATCATTCTCAGAGAAAAAGGGTTAATGTAAAAAGGGGAATCGGTCATGTTAAAGAGAGTTCTAGCCCAACTTCCGCAGTTTGATGTGTTGTGTGCGTATTCCGACGCATTTTTACTGATTTTATGGGAAGCTCAAACAAGCACGCACTGAATATAACATATCCTGTTTTCCGGGAAGAGGAAAAAATCAGAAGAAAGCATTATACAGATAATTTTTTGGAGGAATATGGAACGGAGTAAAACAGCATTTTCAAATCGCCAACTTTATAGCAGTTTCAGGCCACCGGTTACACCCCAAAGGTTAAAGATAGTACAGGGTGCACATAGGGTGCACTTGAGCATATATGATTCATCACAATTCATTAGAATCTGATACCTTAACTGCTTGATATCATTGCAACCACTTGATATTGTTAAACATCATATTAGCCTCTCACGCCGGAGGTCGCGAGTTCCCCGCCCTTGGCGGGATCTAAGGACGAGCTGCGTCGTCCCCGCCAAAATAAAATCAAGGGGTTAATCCATAAAGCTCAACCCCTTTTTTAATACCCAAAAGCTGTTTTCCAACCCTATTTCCAACCTTCAGGTTAATTCTTGACTCGAATAATTTGTTATTTCTGCGAAACTCTCTGGCTCGACATTAACATAGATCGGCTTAGATTCAGAGCAAACGATCATAGCTAATTGTTACATTCTAGTTTTGTTTATAACGCAAGCAAAAAATAAGGGGATTTTCCCCCATTTTACAACGGATGTTATGTGGTTAGGTACTCACCGCTTAACATTTTCCCCTCTTTTGTTAAGCCAGGAAAACACCCCGCCATAAAAATGGAAGGCCAAGGCGTGTCCTTCAAACAAAAAACATTTCCTCATTGCCGGTGGCAACGCCACCGGTTCGCCGGCTTCTTATTCCGTTTCGGCTTCAGTTAGCGGAAATAACACTTCAAACACTGTGCCCTTTCCAAGTTCGCTTTCAACGACGATTGCCCCGTTGTGGTGCTTGACAATGCCGTGCACTACGGCGAGACCCATACCGGTCGCCTCTGCCAAGCTACCGATTGCTGCAATTTTTCCCACTCTTCCACCGCGCGCTTGCGCTCCGCGATTTCCGCTTCCAGCATTGCGATGGTTTCCTTCAGTTGCATGGTTCGTTCCGCGACCCGGTGCTCCAGTTCTTCATTGGCTTCAGACAGTTTTTTGAGGAGGACCTTGTTCTCAAGACGGAGTCCCCTCCGTTCCAAGGCATGGTTCACGGAAATGAGCAATCCTTCAATTTGTTCCAGTGGCTTCAACAGATAATCATAGGCCCCCTCATCCCTCAGAGTCATGATGGCGTTTTCCAGGGTGGCGTGGCCTGTCAATATGATCACCTCAACCTCCTCATCAATCAGTTTCACATGTCTGAGGACATCTATGCCGCTCAGGTCCGGCATTTTCATATCTGTAATCACCAACCCGAAAAATCCGACCTCAAAGTTCGCAAGCGCCTCATTACCGGAGGAGGCTTTGACAACTTCAAATCCTTCATCGGACAGGATCGTTTCAAGATTTTCCAGAATCTCCGTTTCATCATCTATGACCAATATTCTTTCTTTCATTCTTGAACTCCCTCACTCTCTTGGAGTCGTTGCGAGACAACTTCATGCAACCGGCAGTCTTATTCGAAACGTTGTTCCCCCAGGACCGGTTTCAAGCACATCGATCTTACCCTTGTGGTCTTGCATTATTCCATAAGTGATGGAAAGCCCCAACCCCGTACCCTTGCCCACCTCTTTGGTGGTATAAAAAGGATCGAAGATATTTTCCAGTGTTTCTTGGGGTATCCCGATCCCGGTATCCTTGAATAAGATTTCAACCGTGTCTTTTGCATCACCTGAAACATGGGTGGTAATCACGATCTTCTTCTGCAATCTTGCACCGCCTCCCCGGGCTTCAGGCCGTGATTCTATGGCGTCTAGCGAATTGGCGAGCAAATTGAGAAAGATCTGCTCCAACTGATTGGCGTCTCCCATAACTTTTGGGATGTCGCCCGAAAAATCTTTTATCACTTCGATATTTCTCAGGCTGAGTTGCTCGCCGATCATCAAAAAGGAATCCTGAATGATCTCGTTGACATTCACCAGCGTAAACTCGTTTTTTGTTTGCCGTGAAAAAGTACGCAGATGGTCAATGATATTCATCATACGCTTGGTGTTTTTTTCGATTGAGTTCATGTTTTGAACCAATTTAACGGTATTCAAAGAATTTTTGAGCTGTTTTCTTAACATGAGCTGTGCCGTGGTTCGAATAATCATCAGGGGTTGATTCAATTCATGGGCCACACCCGCTGCCAGTTCGCCGATAGAGGCCAGTTTCCCCGACTGGACCAACTGGGTCCGGAGGTTCTTGAGATCATCGTAGGACTTCTGCAACCCATCCTCCAGCGCTTTGCGCTCGGTAATGTCCGCGAAGAAGCCCTAATACATTCCCGACCGTTGATTATGACGCCACAAGCGGTGATGTCGCTGTAGAAAACGGTGCCGTCTTTCCGCAGGCACGGAAGTCCGGCGGCCAGCGTCTTTTCACCTCGCCTCTGAAACTCGAATTCGGACATCACATGCTCAGCGAGTCTTTTGGGTGAATGTCCGCTACACCCAACTTCTGTAATTCCGCTTCTGAATATCCGAACATCCGGCAGATGGGTGGGGTTGGCGACATATTCAATGTAAGTAATTTTACCATCGGGTTCTACAGTTTTCCGAATAGATCTATGAATTTGAGCGTCATGAAAAGCCAATTTTACCGGACAGCTATCGTATATCTTTTCGCCCTGTCCAAATGCCTGATAGCACTTCTTGCCGATGAAGTTACCAAGCAATTCCTCCGACAGGAGATTTTGATAAGTGACGGTATAGTCCCGTTCTATAATGGTCAGATAAGAGCTCATAGCTCCAATAACGGAACTAAGTTTATTTTTTCACTTTCCAGGGTTTCCTCTGAACCTTTTAAGATTCCTTGCTCGGCATGCAGCACTTCCATGCTAAATTAACCCAAACAGTCCGATACCGACTATTGTAATAATGACACCAATGATGATTAGCCCTACCCGTGGAGAAAGGATTTGTCTTTTCACTGTATCTGCGCCTTAAAGCAAACCAAGACCATGAGTCTAACATGCCGGCTTCTATAGTGAGGTCTTCAGGAGATTGCGGGTGTAAACTACGGCCGGGCTGGATCTGAGCATCTCGCTGGAATGCTCAAGGTCTCGGGTAGGTTCAGTCACCTGCTGCTCCAATGTTTCATTGAGCGTTTTCAGCTCCTCCTGGGCCTGTTTCCGCGCCGTGACTTCCTCACGCATCTGTTCAGCCGTTTGCCGTAACCACGACAAACTCCAGCGAAAATGCTTCGTGGATACCTTGCTACGCATGGTTGGGTGATTCTATGCGAAACAATTTCGGTGAAACTTCAGTATTGAAGGAATCGCCATGAATTCGATCTCGTCGCCCGTTTTGACATCCACCTTCCGGTCAAAAAAGGCCTTGACCACTTCCTCGATCTGGTTGGGGGTCATGATGTCCTCATTCAGAAATATCTCTCCGAGGAGCCTGTGGGGCTTGTTCTCGATATCCTCCTGCACCTGAATCGTGAGGACCTCAATGAGATCGTACGGCCCGATGTATCCCTTTTCGCTGGCAATCACGCAGAATCGCTTGTCGTAACGGTCCACTGAACGACGTTTTTTCGACATGGCACGGTACCTCCCTGATTTCTGATTTTCCTTCTTCCGGCGGTCGCACCTCAACTCCGCCTCTGGCGGGTTTGAGTGCAACTTCCCTCCGGGTAGAAGCGCTGCTTACCCGGAATCATCAAAGGCCGACCGACGGAGAAAACGGGTATCTCCTTTTCCACCCCTTTCAGTACGCGAGAAGCCACCTGAGTAACGGCAAATGTGTGGTCCAGCCCGTGCTTCACGCCTTCGGTGATGAGGATTTCTCCCGAGGCAGTCTCCGAGGCCAGCCTCTGGGCGATGTTGACGTCCGTTCCGATGACCGTATAATCCAGTCTTCTCCTGGAACCCACGTTTCCCAGAAAAACCGGGCCCGAGCTGATGCCGATTCCAAGACCGATCCGGCTCAGCTCTGCGGCCTTCGCCGTCCATGCCTCATTGAGTTTCTCGAACATTTTGTGCATCAAAAGGGCTGAGTCGACAGCCGCCTTCTCGGGCTCGACTAGCGGCATGGGCGCGCCGAAAAAGGCAAGCGCCGCATCTCCCAGGAATTTATCCAGCGTGCCTTTGAACTGGTATACGACCTCGGACAAAAGGCCGAAGAAATCGTTCAGAAACGACCTGAGGATTTCCAAGGGAATACGCTGGACCAGGGACGTGAAGTTCCTGATATCCGCGAAAAGGACGGTAATGACTTTGATTTCACCTACCTCTAGAAGATTTTGCCCGTGGGAGATCAGGATCTTGGCCACTTCCGGGTCCACGTATTGCTGAAAAAGGGTCTGCAGTCGAATCTTTTCGATCTTCTCCTGCATGGTCCTCAGATTTTCCAGCGCCATGACGGCCTGACGGCAGATCACCGAAACCATCTCGATATCCGCCTGGCTGAAAGAAGATCCCTTTCCCACTTTGCCGATGTTCAACACACCCAGCATCCCATGCCTGCCCTTGAGCGGAAAAACAATGGCCGCCACGATGCTCTCGGATCTTAACAGAGAGGCAAACTGCGGATTGTCTTCAGGGCCCCCGTTGAGTATGACGGGTGATCCTTCTTGAAACACACGGCCGGCGATTTTCTCTCCGGGCCTGATTCGAACCTTCTGCCAGATCTCCCGCTTCATCCCCACGGCTGCTGCGATCCGGAGACAGTCCTGTTTTTTTTCGTAGAGCATCACGGACACTCTCTGCGCTCCGTTCTGCCTGGACACGGTATCGATCAGGCCCTCGAGGATCTCTTTCTTTGACCGGGACAGAATGAACTTTTCACCCAGTTCATACAACGGAATCAACGTCTTGAGGCGGGCATTCTCTTCCGAAATCGCCGCCCTCTGAAAGGCTTCCTTGACAACCTGAACCAATTCCATCGGCATAAAGGGTTTTCGAATGAAGCCGCTCAATCCCCGTCCCATGGCCTCGATGGCCGTATCCACTTTGCCGTGGGCCGTGATCATGACGCCGATGATCCCCGGCTGTTTCTCCCTGAGGGCCAGGAAGGTCTCCAGACCGTCCATCCCGGGCATCAGCAGATCCGTAACGACCATGTCGAAGGTGTTCGAGGAAACATGCCGGACCGCTTCCTCACCGTTGGAGGCCCCCATGACCTCATAGCCCTCCTTTTTGAGGGTCCTCAAACAGAGGTTCACGATCATCTCTTCATCATCGACGACCAGGATTCTTTTGGTCCCCATGAAAGCCTCCGGGGCATTATCGTTGAATAGTGAAAGTCCATTTCGCTCTTGCAATTTTTCATCCCTCCCCGCTCAGCGGCAAGATCACGACAAAAACGCTCCCCTTTTCCGGTTCGCTTTTCACGCGAATCACACCGCCATGGGCTTTCACGATTCTCTGACTCAGCCAGAGTCCGAGGCCTACCTGGCTGACCCTGCCCTGTGTTGAATAGAAGGGCTCAAAGATCCTGGACAGGTCTTTTGGGTCGATGCCCGGTCCGTTGTCTCTGAAAGATATGTGGACCTTGTCCTGCCCTTTCCAGGTCTCTATTCTAAGCGAGGGTTTTCTTCCCGCCGGTCCGGCCCGCTCCCCGTCAAGGCCGGGGGGACATCCGTACACGCCTGATACAGCGTTCAAGGCATTGCTGACGAGGCTGAAAAAGGCCTGCTCCATCTGTGGCGGATCGACTGTCACGAGGGGCAGCTTGTCGGCCAACATGAGGGTAAGGTCAACGCCGCGGTCCGACATTCTTCCCTGAGACAATGTAAGGGATTTGCTTATAAGCCCGTTAAGGTCCGTGCCAACCCTGGAACCGGGCTCGGCGGACACGGTATCCAGAAGGCTCCTGGTGATTTGGCCGGCCCTGACGGCCTGGTTTTGAATGATCTCCAGGTATTCCCGGATCTTCCCATCTTCTATGGCTGAACCGAGAAGGAGGTTTGCATAGCCCAGGATACCCGTCAAAGGATTGTTGAGTTCATTCGCGATGCTCGCGGACAGCTCACCAAAGGCGGCCATTCTGGCCGAAGCCAGGAGCTGATCCTGCGCCTTTTCCTGGGCCTTCAGGGCGATTTCCAGTTCCTTCTTGGATTGCATGAGGTTCTGGTAAAGCCTTGCATTCTCAAAGTTATAGGCTACCTGCTGGAGCAGGATCTGGAGGAACTGGACATCCCCCTCTTCGAAATGGGGATTGTCTCTTTTCCTTCCGAGGACAAGCGCTCCCATAGGCGTGTCCTTGCCCAGGACGGAGAGATACAATAGCCGCGGAACACCCATGTCGGGCCTGTTGAGCGCTTTCCATTCTTCTTCCTGCTCAATATCCTCTATCAGGAGGGGTGATCTCCGGTCAATGGCAAGGCCCGCCAGGGTCCCGTCCAGATCGATTTCACGCGGCATTTCCAGGGGGGCCCCCACCGAGGCCGCCACGATCAGCTTACGGGACCCGTCACGCTTTATGGCGAGATAACCGGCCTGCGCATTGACGGCCCGTACGGCCTTTTCAAGAAGAAGCCTTGCAACTTCTTCCATCCGGATGGTTTTTGAAACAATTTCTCTGATTTCATTCAAGGTGGAGGCCTGGATCGCCTTCATACCCAGGTCCCTGGCCGTCTCTTCCAGTTTGGCCAGGGTGCGGTTGAAGGAATCCGCTATCAGAGACAACTCCTTGGTTTCGCCTACATCCCGAACCCTTCCCTCCGTCCCTTCTTCGGCCTGCGCCATGCCCGCCGACAACTGCTCGATATCTTCGGCCATCCGCCTGAAGACGATGAATCCCCCGAGAACGAGAATCAGGGCCAGAACGATCAGGACGCCTGACAAGCTCGTATTGAACGAACCGATTCCGAAGTAGATGAATGCAAAGACGAAAAAAGGCAGGGCCGTCAGGCAGGAAAAGACAATCTTCAGGCTGTGCCTGACGCTCCTGCGGGATACATGGGTTCCCGGCAACCATTTTCCTGCGATCATCGATTTCATGTTCAAGCTCCTCGTTTGCCCCCTTCATATACCCCGAACTTAAACCCTCCATCCCTGAAAACACTCAGGCACGCATCTACAACTTGAGAATCGTAGAAAACGCCCCGATTCCTTGAAATCTCATCTAACGCCGCATCGATTCCAAGTCCCGCCCGATACGGCCGGTGGGAAGCCATGGCCTCCACTACGTCGGCCACGCCCAATATACGCGCTTCCAGGAGGATCTCCTCGCCTTTCAGCCCCCGAGGGTACCCGGAGCCGTCCATCCTTTCGTGGTGTTGATATACCATCTCGGCTATGGGCCATGGGAATTCGATTCCCTTCAGGATGTCATATCCCGTCCGGGGATGGACCTTGATCAGTTCAAACTCCATGTCATTAAGAAGACCGGGTTTGCTGAGAATCTCGGCCGGAACGGAGATCTTCCCCAGATCGTGGATGATACCGGCCATGCGGATTCCTTTCAGCCGATCCTGTGAAAAACCCATATTTTCAGCCATGGCGCCGGCAACCTCCGCTACCCGCTGTTGATGCCCTGCAGTGTAGGGATCCCTTGATTCCACTATATGGGCGATGACCAGGATGACCTCGTCCAGGGTTCGCCGGAGCTTTGCAGTGCGGTCTGCCACCATCTGCTCCAGATTCTCACGGTAGGTCCGGCTCTCCGCCTCCAACGCCTGTCTCCGAAAGGCGCTGGAGACATTGATGATCACCTCGCTTATCTTGAAAGGTTTGACGATATAGCCAAAGACTCCTATATCCAGCGCTTTTCCGACCGTCTTCGGGTCATCCATCCCGCTGATCATGATTATGGCCGTATTCGGATACGCGGAAAGAGCATATTCGATGAAGTCCATCCCGGATTCGCCGGGCAGGTTGATGTCGCACAGGATGAGATCAAAGGTCTCTTCCTTGATCAGTCGCCGGGCCTCCTCGGCACTCGGCGCCAGGGAAGTCCCCCGGTGCATCTTTTCCAAGATTCGCCCCAGGATGCATCCGATGGACGCATCGTCCTCCACAAGGAGGACCTTTTTCCGCTTTATGTCTTCATCCATGTTTATTCTTCTCTTTTACATGCTCTTCTTCGGAAAACCCGGGAAAAAGCTTCTTCTCACACTCCGGGCAGATGCCGTGGCTGAATTCCGCCTCCAAATGGTCACGAACATAGGTTTCAATCCGGATCCAATACCCGTTATCCTCCCTTACCTTCTTGTCCGAATTCCGCATTTATTTGTCCAGCACCTCACGCACCTTCCGCCCCAGGGCCCCGGACGTAAAGGGCTTCTGGATAAATGCGATTCCCTTATCCAGCATCCCTTGGAGGACAATGGCATCCTCCGTGTACCCCGACATGAAGAGCACTTTCAACTCCGGCCGCTGCCCTTCCAGACGCTTCACCAGTTCCTTGCCGCTCATCCGGGGCATAACCGCGTCGGTCACCATCAACTGAAACGGCTCCTTATGCTCCCGCAAGATATGTAAAGCCTCCTGACCATCCCCCGCGCACAGGACCGTGTATCCGTACTTTTTCAGGGCCTTGAGGGCGAAATTCCTGACCATGTCGTCATCTTCAACCATCAGGATGGTTTCCGAACCTTGAAGGGATTCTGCTTTCTTGCCCGGTCTCTCCATGTTAGGGACCGTCTTTTCCACCCTGGGGAGGTAGATCTTGAAGGTGCTCCCTTTTCCCAGCTCACTGTAGACTAAGATGTTGCCACTACTCTGCTTGACGATCCCGTAAACGGTGGACAATCCGAGGCCTGTGCCCTGCCCCTTCTCCTTGGTGGTGAAAAAGGGCTCAAAGAGCCGGTTTTGCACCTCCTCTGTCATTCCGATGCCCGTGTCGCTCACGGCCAGCATCACATGAGGACCCGATATCACGCCGGTGTGGTCCCGGACATAAGTTTCATTCAACTCCACGTTACTTGTCTCCAAAGTCAGCTTTCCTCCCCCGGGCATGGCATCCGAGGCATTGACTGCAAGGTTCATGAAGATCTGCTCTATCTGCCCGACATCTGCCTCGACTCGGCCAAGATCAGGGCTCAAGATGGTTTCCAGTTCGATATCCTCTCGGATGACACGCCGCAGTATCCTGTCCATATTACCCACCGTCTCATTGAGGTTCACCACTTCGGTCTGAAGGATCTGCTTCCGGCTGAAGACCATAAGTTCCCTGATGAGCCATGCCGCCCTTTCTCCTGCGCCCTTGATATCTTCAAGGAACTCGTAGAGGGACGACTCCTTCCCCATTTCCCCAATCGCCAGGTCGGCATTTCCGATAATGGTGGTTAAGAGGTTGTTGAAATCATGCGCAATCCCCCCTGTCATCCTACCCACCGCCTCCAGTTTCTGGGACTGGATGAATTGGGCCGCCATTTTCAGCTTATCCGTAATGTCGCGCATCACGGCCACATAGTTGACGACCAGGCCCGAATCGTCGCACACCGGTGATATGGTGGCTTCCCCGGTGAAGAGTTCTCCTTCTTTGCGTTTGTTGACGATGCGGCCCTGCCACATCTTCCTGTTTTTAATGGTCGCCCACAGCTCACGATAGAAGGCCTCGCCCTGCTTCCCGCTCTTGAGGATGTCTAGGTTCTGGCCGAAGGCCTCGGTTCGAAGATACCCCGTAACGCGCTCAAAGGCCGGGTTAACGTATTGGATGGTCCCTTCCGGATCGGTGATGATGACAACCTCCCCAGTCTGCTCGATGGCCGTAACCAGAAGCTCTCGGTCGGCCTCGGCCCGCTTGCGCTGAAGCGCCGCCTCGAGTCCGACGGATAATGCCTCGACGGCCTCCTGGTCGTGCGGCGTAAAGCCCGAGGGTTTGTTGCCCAGCGCGATCATGCCGACAGTACGGCCATCCTGCTTCAGAGGGACCCCCAGAAAGGCGGTCAGCTTCGGGTGGCCGCTCGGGACTACCACCTCGTCGGGATAAACGCTAGGCTCGTTCGTGATCAACGATTTCCCGTTTTTCAGCACTCGGCCGAAGATGCCCCCGATCTTCATGGCCTTGAAGGTAGCCATCTGGCTCCGAATCCAGCGGGCCTCCCCCGAGTCGCTCAAGGCAATGGTATCCAGGCGGCCTGGCGGATTTACTTCTCCGATCCAGCCGAACTTGCTGCCGGTCAGCGCCTCCGCCTCGGAAAGACAGATGTGGGCCACTTCCACATCCGAGTTGGCCTGCAAGGCCCCACGAAGAATACGATTGACAGCCTCTTTAACGGCGTTCTCCCGAGCGAGATTCGCCTCCGCCCGCTCCAGCTCGTCCAAGGCGCTGATCAGCTCCTGGCGGGATCGCTCGATCTTGTCCCGGCTCCGGAGCAGTTTGTGCTCCATGCGCTGGCGCTCGACGATCTCGGATTGCAGTTGTTCGTTGGTCCGGCGGAGCACGGCCTGTTGTTCATATAAGACATTCGCCAGTTTAGGGGTCAGGTGAGTCTTGACGCGCTTCAGGAATTCCTCACTCTGGGACGGTTTGGTGATGTGGTCCGCCGCGCCCAGTCGCAGGCCCTCCACCCATCCCTTCACGTCGGCGAACCTACTCATCAGGATGATGGGAATGTGCCATGTCTCCTTGCGCGCCTTGAGCCGCCGGCACAACTCAAGCCCGTCCATACCCTTCATGCGAACCTCCAGCAGGATCAAGTCAGGCGGATCGGTGGCCACGGCGACCAGCGACAGCTCGCCGCTGTCGACCGGACCCACGTGGTAGCCTTCCGGGGTCAGTATCTTGGCCAGCAGAGCCATCGGCTCGGGAGACTCGTCAACCGCCAGGATGGTAGATTTATCGTTCATACAGCGTCCTCCTCTTTCAACGTGCAGATCGGAAAAAGCAGTATGTCGTCTATCATCAGCATGTTATCCCTACAGCTGCAGATCAATGGCAACGAATCTGGTTTTTTAGCGGTTATACTGATTTTGCCATATGCATACATGTTAATATTACTTAGTGCACTAGCCGTGCCAGAGCCGCATCCATTCGTGATGGAAGCTTTAACCTCTTGCAACCGGCTGAAATCAAAGATAATTAGAAAGGAGACGGGGGAATTGATTCCCAAAGAATGAAAAACAGGAAATACGGGCTATGGAACTGGCACCATTATAAGAATGGAATCCATTTCATATTTCAGAGACCGGAATTTATAAAAGACACAAATTTTTTCGCTGAATTCAAAATCTCGGTGTGCTGAAAAGGATTGGAGATATACTCTGAGATCAATCCGCTGGAGAGTGAGTCTTGAACGATTTCGTCGTCCCGGCTAAGATAGCCGGACATCAGCACAATGGGAACCGTTGAATCCATCTCCTTTATTTTTCTTGCCAGTGCCAAACCCTCAATATCAGGCAGTTTGGCGTTGAGCAAAACCAAGCCAAAATGTTTTTTTCCATGATCGCCTGGGTTTCCAGCCCGTTCAAGGCCCTGATGAGGGCAAACCCATCCTGCTTCAGGAGATGTTCCATAGCCCAGAATATATCCGGCTCGTCGTCTAGAATAAGTAAGATCCTCTTTTTAATTTTCATGGTGTCCTACTGTGTGGGCAGCTTCACGATGAAGGTGCTGCCCTTTCCTCTGACACCATACACCTCAATAGTCCCGGCATGCTGTTTCACGATGGCATAGGCGATGGAAAGCCTCAATCCTATGCCTTCTCCCATGGAAGCGGTCGTAAAAAAGGGATCGAATATTTTGTCGATATTTTTCCTCGGTATGCCATCCCCCGTATCTGTTATCCGAAGCAAAACGTCCCCAACCCGACTTTCTGCTGAGAGCGTCAGGATACCTCCATTCGGCATGGCCGCAATGGCGTTCAGGAAAAGGTTGAGGAACAACTGCTGGAGAAGTCCGTAAACCCCCTG
>JBAPTR010000170.1:0-18860 GCA_049282265.1 Desulfatiglandaceae bacterium
ACACCGATATGGCTGTTCCGTATCCCATCCACCCTTCCACGAACATTTTCTTGTATCCGTAGAGTTGAAGCACATTGGTCGCATCTGCCGGTCCCCCCTGCGTCATCACAAAAGCCAGGTCAAATACCCGGAAGGCATCTATGGTACGAAAAAGGAGGGATATGAGTAATGCCGGACGGATAAGAGGCCAGGTAATATGCCAGAACCTTCCCCATAGGCGTGCCCCGTCCACCTTGGCTGCCTGATAAAGTTCCTCAGGGATAACTTGAAGCCCAGCCAGGATTAATAAAGCAGCAAAGGATGACGTTTTCCAGATGTCTGCAATAATGATGGCGGAAAGTGCCGTGCCGGGTATGGCCAGCCACGGAATGTATCGAGCAGTTTCAGCTCCGAAGGCGGCATAGTTTATCATTCCATAGGCATCGTTAAACAGGAATCGCCACATCTGTGCTGAAACCACTGTCGGGATAGCCCACGGTATAAGTACACATGCCCTGAGCACTCCTCGACCGGGGAAGCGATGATTAATCAGAATGGCCATGAAAAGACCGATCAGAAGCTCAAAAAAAGTCGTGACGGCGACAAAAATAACGGTAATCCAGAAGGAATGTCTGGCTACCGAATCTCTGAGAAGTTCCCGGTAATTTTCCAGGCCCACAAAAGGGTTACCAAGCTGGGGCAACCCGATGATGATCCGATGTAAGCTGGTAAAAAAGGAGGAGGCGATAGGCACTATAATAAAACAAAGGAGTACGAGTATAACCGGCGACAGAAAAGCCAGATATAGTCTCTGGTCCCTTGGATTCATTACTTGATCATGGCCCCCAATTTGTAAAGTTTCTGAATTCTTGCCGAGGCGTTCCTGGCAAGCTTTGAGATGTCTGATCCCCTATTCACGATGACTTGGCTGAAAAAACGCTGAAGCTCCTGACTGATCATGGGATAGACAGGAGAAAGAGGTCGAGGCCTCGCCCTCTCAAAGGCCGGTAAGAAGGCCCTCAGATGAGGCATTCTATCCTGAACATCGGGATCATTGTAAACCGATCGTCGTGTTGGCGCAAGGCCCGCCTCTAGAGCAAGGATCTTCTGTGCCTGATGTGAGGTCATATACTGAATGAATTGCCAGGCTTCTTGGGGATGTCTGGACAATCTGTTGATACCGAATTGCCAGCCGCCCAGGGTAGAGGCGGAATTATGGCCCGCAAAGGCTGGAAGCATTCCAACGCCGACTTTCCCTGCTATCTTTGATTTCTGCGGGTTGTTTGCCACGGACCAGGCGTAAGGCCAGTTGCGATGAAATATCGCTTTCCCCTGAATGAAAAGATCTAATGACTCGGGTTCCTCATAATTTATGACGCCCTCGGGGGCGGCTTTTCCTATAATCTGATCCCGTACAAAGGAGATTGCGTTTATTACATCAGGATGATCTAGAGTGGGCTCACCTGTCTTTTGATCGATCACCGATCCCCCGTTAGACCATATGAACTCCAACATGTCGCAAACCAGGCCCTCATACTGCTTAAATTGCGCAGAGTAGATGTGGAGGATTTTCTCTTTTTCCCCTCCAATAATCATCCGTCCCTGGTCAACCATCTCTTGCCAGGTTTTGGGAGGTTTGTAGTGATATATCTGGAGGAGGTCTTTCCGGAAATAGAAAAGCCCCGCTCCAAGATAGCAGGGAACCCCGTAAATTTTCCCTTTGTATCTATTTGCAGCGATGGGTCCGTGAAGGAACTTTTCCTGATCCTGAACCGGGAACCGGTGTGTAAGATCCATGCACCACCCGGCATTGGCAAATTCTGGGGGCCAGATCACATCCATAAAAAAGACATCCACATTGGTGTCCTTATTCTTAAGACGTTGAGTCACGATAGCATGGTACTGGGTCGAAGAATGAGGTCCCACCTGGAATTTGACGCGAATTCCCGGGTTCAGGCGGTGAAATTCCTTGACCAGGCGATTCCAGACCTCGGGTTGGTTCGGTTTCCAGGTAAGAAATACGAGAGTTGTCGGTTCTTTTGCATAGGAATACTGCGCCCCAAATCCTAAGAGCGAAATAACTATGAAAAAAAGCCATTTATTCCCTAAACTTTTCATATGAACCGTGCCTTTTTCTCAAAAAACCTTGCCTGCTTCTGCATACCTCTTATCCAGGCTTTCTTTTGGCAAAGTCGAAAAATCCTGTTTGTGACGATTCACGATTTCACGGTAAAGGAGAGGTTTTCTGTAGGGATATATCTGTTCCTGGTCGCGCCATCTCTGAACCTTCCTCAGGTCAATATCGGCTTCAAGAATCGTTTCTTTCGAACCTGCTTTGACAACAGTCTCTCCCATGGGGTCAAAGACAGCGCTGTGACCAGAAAAAAAAGGGCCGGGTCTATTGGCATACACCACAAAAACCTGATTATTGATGGCCGCTCCCATGAAACGCCGCCACATGTATTCCACAGGAAAAGTTTTTGGAACGGCCGAAATATTGACAATGACTTCAGCCCCTCTGAGTGCGAGAACCCGCCACACTTCCGAAAATGCAGCGTCAAAGCATATGGTTATGCCGATTTTTCCAATAGGGGAATCGAAAAGAACCAGCTTTCTGCCGGGAACAAAATTTTCAGTCCAATGCACATGCGTTTTTGTATAACTCTGCATTCCCTCCTTGTCTATGTAAGTCGCCAGGTTAAAATATCTTTCTCCCCATCTTTTCACCTCCCCGATAATGACTCTGGCTTTTTCTTTGCTCACGAACTGATGAAGTTCCCTGGAAATCGCACTATATCTGGCCTCCATCTTCCTGTACAAGAAAGGCTCTGGTTTTTCAGAAGAGGGATGACCATGGAGAATCAATTCGGGGAAAACGATCAGGTCATATGATTTATGGTCTTTGATAATATCCTTTATTCTTGCAACGTGTCTTTCTACATCAGAAGAGTGATAATTTATTTGCGCTATGCATGTCCTTAATTTTGTTTTCTTTTTCACATTCAGTAGATCCCTTTCTTTTATCCATTATGGGCTGAGAGTGGGAAACGTGGCGCCAGTCATACCGGCAGCGGTCCATAGTGTGTGATCAAGCCGCCGGCTTCGATTCAGCCTGGTCTGCCAGAAACGGGGGAATATACCTCCTTTGGATGTCCTCCTCTATTTTCTGCAGGTAAGACCGGGTGGAATCTTTGCCATAGATATCATCGCCGTACCTGTAGAGACTGCCTTTGTCCTTTCTAAGGTTTTCATCCACGAGATCGGAATCGATTTTCTTGGTGTGATTGTTGGCAATTTTTTCGATAATTCCGTGAATCCCTGAACCGGATTGAGCGGGATCCTTCGCTCTGAAACCAAGGTAGGGAGGAACACCCAGCTCAACTGATGCCTGTCTGTGGACTCTTTTTCGAAGATTGTCTTCTTCTCCCTCAATCTTCAGTTTCGGGGATATCCGCATGGCTGTCTGGATCACATCTCTATCCAGATACGGCGCCCTGAGTTCGATGGAATGGGCCATGGTGAGCTTATCCTCTCTTTCAAGCGTATCCGTATATAAAAAGGTCAGATCCTCCCAGAGTTTTTCGTGGAGACGCAGGTATCCGAATTCGCTGAGAACGTCGCTATACCAGGGATACCCCGCAAACAGTTCATCCGCGGCCTGCCCGGTGAACATGACTCTGATGTCATCTTCGGCCGCCAATTTAGCTGCCAGATACATGGGAATGGCTACTTCCACCTGCAGCAGACCGCTCTCTTCAACATTCCGAATAACTTCAGGTAAAATTGCCTCTACCATATCTTCTTCGATAATCGTCATCTTGAGCTCAAGACCCAGATCATCAGCCACTGAGCGCGCGGCAATAATGTCGCCGGACTCCTTGGTGCCGGTGCAGTAACAGATAATATTTTTCCCCTCGCGCTGCAGAAGTTTTGATATGAGCACGGAATCGATACCCCCGGAAAATATAACACCGATCCGTGACTCATTGAGCCCCGTAAGTCTTTTTTTGACTGCGTTAATTAGAACTTCCTTATAAATTTCAACAGCTTTCCTGAAATCAACGATATCGATCTGCGGGAGTTGAAGATGGAATCCTTCGTGCACCTCTACCCCTGCATTGTTATCTATCTTTAAGATATCTCCGGGATTCAGTCTTATGGGGTCATCCTGTCCATTCCAGAGGGCCTTTTTTTCTGAAGCAAAGTACGTGGTATTTCCATTCCTGGTATAATAAAGGGGCTTTTTGCCGATAGGATCTCTTGCCACGACGAGGGATGTTCCATCCGTGACAGCAATGGCATACATCCCGTCAAGGAGGCCGATAATCTTTTTCATCGCGTCCAGGAGATCTCCCTGGTAGGTCTCTTCCAGAAGGTGAACTATGACCTCGCTATCGCTACTCGTCTTAAATTCATGCTGCTTGAACAAAAGCGATTTTAGTTTTTGATAATTATATATCTCTCCATTATGGATTAGCGCAAGTTTCCCATCACAAGAGATATAGGGCTGTGTTGTGCTTTCCTGTCCCACGATAGTCAGCCTTGAATGGCCGAGGGATATGCGAGTTTCTTCTGATAGGTCCCCACTCAGTTCTTCGATCTCCCTGACCCTGATGAGCTTTCCATCCAGATAAACACCATGCGTATCGGGTCCCCTATGCTCCATTTTTTGCAACATGTCATAGATATCCGTTGAGCTAATTTTTCCATTCTGAACAAAATGACCGCATATGGTACACATAATATACTAGACCCCTTTCTTTCTTCTACTGTATCTAAAAGCATCTGGTAGTATCCAAAGATTCATTTCGCGGCAGTAGAACAAAAGAAGCAGCAAGCGTAAATAAGGGAAATCCCGTACTTTTTAATCAAAACAGAGGTATTTTGATCCTGAAAAAATCTTATCTATGGCCGGACGAGGACTTGTGAGACGGGGATATCAAATCTTTTTGATCGTCGCTGGGACTAGAAATATCAACATATTGTTTTCCGGGCCTTTCTTGGCGGCACACTTATCCGGGGCGGTGTGTGCCCCGTTTCTGTCTCATATATCCCGGTAATGTGCAACTTTTTGTGATTCTATCAATTTTGTGCTGGGCAAAGGGTCTATTCAGAATTGATATCCGGATGCTCATCAAGAAATCTGTAGAGCGTTGCCCGGCCCACTTCGAGGAAGCGTGCCGCTTTGGCCTTGTTGCCGCCCGTCTTTTTCAGTGCGGCTGAAACCCTGTCCTGATCCAATTTTCTGGAAACACCGCGGGTGCGGCTCTGTGACGCCCATTCACGCAGCTCGGCTGGCAGATGTTCCCGCTTGACGACCTGCCCTTTGCTCATGATGAGGGCGAAACGGATGGCACTCTGGAGTTCCCGGACATTTCCCGGCCATGAATAATGCACCATCAGTGCGAGGGCTTCCGGGGAAATCCCCCGAACCTGTGAACCTTCCTGGGATTCCTTCTGGAGAAAATGGTTTACCAGGAGAGGGATATCATCCCTC
Organism: Desulfatiglandaceae bacterium; assembly: GCA_049282265.1. Classification (GTDB taxonomy): domain Bacteria; phylum Desulfobacterota; class DSM-4660; order Desulfatiglandales; family Desulfatiglandaceae; genus CAYUCJ01. The sequence goes on from JBAPTR010000170.1 coordinate 5,477, forward strand.
CGTTCCTTGAGGGCCGGAATGTTTATGGGGACAACTCGAATCCGATAATAGAGGTCTTTCCGGAAATGTCCCTTGGTCACCTCTTCGGCTAGATCCCTGTTGGTCGCGCTGATTATGCGGACATCCACAGACAGGCTCTTTTCTCCGCCCACGCGCTCAAATATACCTTCCTGAAGGACCCTTAGGAGCTTTACCTGCACGGTCTTTGGAAGATCACCGATCTCGTCCAGGAACAGGGTGCCGCCGTCCGCCAGTTCAAACCGGCCCTTCTTGTCCCGTATGGCACCGGTAAATGCGCCCTTTACATGGCCGAACAACTCGCTTTCAAGGAGTCCTTCCGGAAGAGCGGCGCAATTCACCGGGACGAAGAGCTTGCCTGCCCGGGGGCCTTCGTTGTGGATGGCCGCGGCAACCAACTCCTTTCCGGTCCCGCTTTCCCCCTGGATGAGTACCGGAACATCCACATCCGCGACATCCCTGATGGTCTCAAAGAGTTCGAGCATCCGCAGGTGGCTCCCTATGATCCCGTTGAAACTCTGCTCCGTCTTCAGCCGTGTGCGCAGCTTATTCAGTTCAGTGATATCCTCCAGCATCACGATGGCCATGCGTTTTCCGTCATGCTCAAACGGTGCGGCAGTGATCAGAAAGGTAACGGCCCTCGCCTTTCCATTCACCTGCAATTCCATTTGAGCCCGTTTTCTCTGGATCGTGTCCCCTGAAATGGCCTGCAGGGCCGTATTTCGTGCTGCACAGGCTCTACACTCCTCCGCGAAACCGCATCCTTCGCTGACCCTGGAAGCGTTGATACATCCGATCGCATCTCCCGGACGCTTCGAGAGAACTGCGTCGCCGGAGATCCCGTACGTCTTCAAAAAAAAATCATTGGCCGCATAAATGCGCCTGTCATGATCCAGCAGAAGAACACCGCACGGGATGGCATGGAACAGGGTCTTAAGAAATGCTTTATTGTCAAGAAACGCTTTGATTCTGTTCATTTGAGCAGCCAGTCTTCGTCGGGATGCCTTTCATTCGCATCGTTCCTGTTTCAATAACCAATAATTCTATTCGACTCCATCAACAACAAAACCATCAATTGAAAAACTAATAAAGGGTGGGTAGTTTGTCAAGAAAAGGCCCCATATCTTGGCTTTGTTTCAGCGCAATTCGGCAGAGAAAAGCATTCCAGAGTGTCATTCCTTGGAAGGGAGAGCCTCGGGGAAATTGTTTGCAATGATCCCGATATGGGAAAGGGCCCAATCGTATTTCACGGGATCGTTTCTTGAATACCCTCTCAGCGCGTCCGTGACCTCAAGGGCAGCGGACAGGGACGGGGTCCGTCTGGAAGTGAAACCCAGGTCCCCGGCCACCTGAAAGATATGGGTGTCGAGGGGGATCACCAGTTCACGGGGATTTATGAAATCCCAAAGCCCAAGGTCGATGTTATCATTCCTCACCATCCATCTGAAATACATGCACAACCTTTTGCATGGAGACCCTTTGAGAGAACACGGAACCAGGTAATGCACATCATCAAATAGAGATATGAGCCTTGCAAGGAGATCCAGGTAATGTCCTTCCTGATAGTACTGCCTCACAAAACCGCCCAGCGAACCGTGCTGCCTAAAGATTCCCTTGATCACCTGAAAGAAGCGATACAGATCCGATCCCGTAACAAACCGGTATTTGAAATCCAGCAGCTTCGCATCAGGCTCGTCGTCAAGTGTCAGGATATATTGGAGGGGTTCGCCCCCGACGATCCCAAGGAGACGATCCACGGCCTTGAATATCTGAGTGACCCTTCCAAAGGCCAGTGAAGAGGCGATCAGGCCCACCAGCTCGCGCTCCGAAGGATTCTCGAATCTGTAGACATATTTTATTGGATCAAACGTGATGTAGGTTTTGTCGTTGTATTTCGAATAGAGGCCATCCAGTTTTGGGCCCAGGGATTCTTCTCGGTCTTTCAATTTCAGTGTAAGCGCACTTTCCATCCGATTATTGAAAGTCTCTTTTGACCGGCGTGTCAAGTCTCTTTTTTTCATAGGGAACTGAAAAGGCCCGGCCCCTCGGATTTGAGGGGACAGGCCTTCTGAAAGGTGCCCCAGAGAAATCGCGCTGCCTCGGCGCCGCTGTATCCCATCTTTTTGACCGCAATTTGTGCAAATTACCTTATCCCCTTTGTTATGGGCCTCATCCTTGGTCCCGAACGCAGGCCCGATTCCTTTATCCCTCTCTCCTTACATACAAGTTGTTTTGGAACCTTCTAAGACACTTTTATCCCGGCAACAATCCCCTTTTCGGGCTGGTAGCAGGCATGGGCCATGTATGCGGTGTTGTGAGAGAAGGCGTAGTCTCCCCGGTGATTGATTCCGATGACGCCTCCCAGTCCATCGACCCTTCTTTTCAGTGTCCGGATGCCGTTTCGGGCCGCTTCCATGGCGTCTTGGTGTAAGAAGTCGTCACAAACCGTCTTGCACAGCACGACCTTCATAATGGATTCACCGAATCCCGTAGCCGATGCCGCACCGGATTGATTGTCGGCATAGGCGCCGGAGCCGATCACCGGAGAATCGCCCACCCGTCCGGGTAATTTTCTGGGGGTGCCCCCTGTGGAGGTGGCGGCCGCCAGATTTCCCCTGACGTCCACGGCAACCGCGCCCACCGTACCGCACGGATGGGGCTCGAAAGGCCTGCGTGTCTTAAAGGCTCGATCGGCTTTTATTTTCAGGTAATATTCCATCTCCCGGCTGGTGATCAATGCCTCGGTATCTACTTCCGGAAATTCGAGCTCACGCAAGAACCGTTGTGCGCCCTCCCCCACCATGAAGCAGTGTTCGGGGTACTTCATCAACAGCTTTGCCGCGGAAACCGGATGGAGCAGGTTCTTTACGGCCGCCACCGCACCGAAGTTCAGGTCGGATCCGTCACAGATGATGGCATCCAGTTCGATTTCCCCTTCCGCGTTCAGAAAGGCGCCGCGTCCCGCATCAAAAGTGGGATCCTCCTCGAGGACCCGAACCGCAGCCTCCACTGCGTCAAGGGCCGGAAGTCCCTGTTCCAGTCGGTGATACACCTGCTCCACCGCATGGCGACAGCCTTCGATATGGGCGTTATGCTGCTCCTCGGGAATACTCCAGGCGCCGCCGTGTACAATCAGTTTGGGCTGATGCATCGTCATGTTATCTCCCATCCGTTCATCCTCTGGTTTTTCCGGTCAAAGCGTACTTTCGGACAGGTGCAGGTTGCAGGGTACGGGATGGATCCTTTTGTCCGATTTGAGGACATCCCTACCGCTTCCATGATCTACCCGTATCCTCTCCTATTTTTCCTTCCATACGGAACTGCGCTTCTCCAGGAAGGCGCTGTTCCCCAAGCGGGGTCATGTCTGCCCTGAAGCAGGACAGCGGAAGAGGCGGCATCGCCCACGCCCGGTTCTATCCGACCAATCTTGCCGCCCAAACCAGCACAGCCGTTCCGAAAATGATCCGATACACTGCAAAAGGCGCGAAACCGCGTCGACGCACCCAGGCCATGAACCAGGCCACGGCTGCATACGCAACGACAAAAGACGTGACAAAGCCGATGGCCAACAACACCCAGCCGTGAACATCCATGTGGGTGGCCCCAATGGGATTTGCGCGGCCGGGCAGGAGCGACTTGAGCAAATCATAGCCTGTGGCCGCCACCATGGTAGGAATCGAGAGAAAGAAGGAGAACTCCAATGCGGACGCACGAGACATTCCTGCTACCTGTCCGGCCGCAATGGTGGTCATGGAACGCGATGCCCCCGGAAAAACCGCCGACAGGATCTGGCAGGCGCCGATCCACACCGCCTGGCCCAGGCTCATGGCTTCCATTCGCCAGGTATGGATGCGTCCATGGACTTCGCTGGGCCCGGCGGCCTCGGACCGCGCATTCCTCGCATCGACAATCCACATCACGATGCCGCCCACGACAAGTGCAATGCCCATGAGGATAAGGTCTTCCAGGTGCTTGCCTATGATCTTGGTCAGCAGAAATGCCGGCACGGCCGTAACCGCGAACGCCACGATGGTGAGGCCCAGGGGATGAGTCAACGGCGTGCGGTCGCCCTTCTCTCCCCCGGGGAATGTGCCCACGAACGCCTTGATTTCGGACCGGAAATACACGGGAAGGCACAGGATGGCGCCCAACTGGATGACGATGGTGTACATCTTCCAGTAGCCGCTGGAAAGATGAATATGACAGAGGGCTTCGACGACGCGAAGATGGGCGGTGGAACTGACCGGCAGAAATTCGGTCAAGCCTTCGACAACGCCGAGCAATGTGGACAACAGGTAATCGTTCATACTTCCTCCGGACGACAAGGTGTAGAGTAATCGCTTTTCTGGGATCCGGATTGAAGGAATAGCAGACCTCGACTCTGCAGGCAAGCGCTTTTGGGACTACGGAATGATATCGGTCGAGGGCCATCACTATACGCCGGAGCGAATTCCTCGGCCTTGTGGCAGTCCAAACAGGTAATGTTGGCCGAAGCATGGCGGTTGTGTGCTCAATCGGCAAAAAAACCCTGGCTTTCTTTCTTGTGGCACTCAATACAGGCGATAGCCTCCTTCGGCATACTCCTCTCTATTCGGAATTCTTTCTGCTTGGCCTGGTTGGGCGCAGTCTGGGCGTCGGCGACAATGGGGCCTGCCGCAATCAAGCCTCCGATCCCTTACATCAGGGCCACAACGCAAATATTCCTTTTCATCATACCCCGCCCTGGCGTAAATCACATCGCGATGGGCCAGCATGGCGCCCCGCTTGTTGGGAATGTAGAGGAGATTCCGGTGGCAATATAAACGGCAGGTCTTATAAGTTTCTTCCAAGTGGATCTCTTTTTGCCGGAGCCCTTTTTCCCCTCTTTCATATCGCCTCCTCAGGCAACAGCATTCCCCGGTGGCAATAACTTATTTGCTCAGGTTTCTCTCAGATACGGTATAAAGAGTCTCTCAATACCTGTGCATATTTTCAAAAACGTGGTTGAATAGTCAGAAAACAATAAGGAACAATGACGCAAGAGACGGAACAGGATACTGGAACGCGGCATGGCCTGAGTCGCGCATTCGCTTCTGGTGGCTTGATTCACGTGGAGCGGGAAAATGAGATTTCAGCGGAGTAGTTTGATGGCCCGAACTCATCAATGATCCTGACAAGATGATAATATCTTATTTTTCTCGCTTTTGGAATGTAAGAAAAAAGAGTACCCCCCATCTGCAGTGAGTTTTCTTGACACGAGAGTCTTTTTTTGTTTCTCTAGAGTCAAAGTATTCCATCTTTATGTCCCTTGGCCTCTTTCGGAGGTTATCCGTGAAGATCCCTCAAAAAATGTCAAGCCTGCCTCCTGGTAAAACGGTATGCGTTCTATCAGGAGTATCAAGGTATCCTTGATCGGACTCACTGCCAAAGGATGCGGAAAGGTTGCGTCGATGACTTTGAAAAATGTTCCATCGTGTCCATTATAGAGCGTCGGTAAACCGCTCATGGAGAGGCTTTTCAGAGTTTCATCGAAAATGGAATTCACCGCAATTGGACTGAAACACAAGGAGGAACAGTATGATGGACAGAAAAAAAATAGCATTTTTTTCAGCAGCGGCTCTTCTGTTCCTGACGCCGCCATTCGTTGCAGCCCAAGGCTCTCCAGAGGTGTCCGCCCTATCGCATTCCCCACAGAATAGGGTCGTGCTCCCGACAGGGTGGAAGGTCTTCAGGGGAACCAGCGGCCTGGTGGTCCTTCATCCTCACGACTGGAATATCCGGGTACGGGGGGGCGGCGCATTCCTTGCCTACCGTGCCGGTCCGGGAGGTGCGGCTTCGGCGCTGGTAATGGTGCAGCCCATAGAAAGCATTGACGGTCGGGCAACCGGCGTGGTGGGCGGCCTTGGCCGGATTTTTCCGGACCTGTTTCCCGGGGTGAACATCTTTAAGACTCGAGTGGTATCCCGAACCCCGGAGGTGGCGGTGGCTCAGATGGAGTACGCGCCGAAAGGAATCCGTTTCAGGGGGCTGGTCATGTGCTTCAAGCATGATACCCGCGGCGTGGTTTATGCCATTGCCGCCAACGTCGGAACATGGCAGCGGGACGAGCCGCTGATGAAGCGGATCTTGCGAAGTTTTTTCTATTCCGGCGGCGGAGCATCGGGCCAGGGGGGGCAGACGGCTGGAGCATCCCTTCCGGAGATGGTACCCTGGAACGACCCTCTGGAAGGGGCTTTCGCATGCCCGGTGCCCAGGGGATGGAATGTCGACGGCGGACTGAAACGGTATAGCGCCCTTGACGTGCGGTCGGAAATCCTGGTGACCAGTGCGGATAACCGGATGCTGGCCCGTATCGGCGACTCCTTCATTCCGCCCATGGAGCTTCCCGCCCCGATACTGCAGCAATACGGAGTCGTTGAAGGGGGGTGGTTCAGTCGCGACGGCCAGAGCAAGTTGCTGGTCATGCGGTACCTCCCATCCACCCTATTTCTAAAAACGATCTATCTCCCCCAGCGGGTGGGACCGGTGGGTAATGTTCGGGAGAGAAATTTCCAGCAACTCTCCCAGCAGGCCCAATCGCTATGGGCCCGGGCCGGAATGCCCGTTCGGGTGGACACCGCCGAGATGACCTTTGATGCCCAGACCGAGATGGGTCATCGGAAGGGATACGCCTTTGTTCAGACGGTCCTGGTGCCGACCCAAGGGGTCCCGGACAGGGGCAATTGGTACGTCACCCATCTTTTCGGCTACCTTGCGGCGCCCGGCGCCGAATCCGTTGCCGAGGGGGTCTTGAATCGAATGGTGTTGGGTTATCGGGAAAATCCCAACTGGAGGGCACGTCAGAGCAGATTAACCGGAGAGGTGTCCCGAATCCGGAGTGAGACGAACAGACAAGTGGACGACATGATCAATCAAACCTACATGAACCGGTCCCGGGCGCAGGAAAGAACGCATGAGCGATGGTCCAGGGCCTTTCGAAACGAGGTACTGATTGAAGACCCCAACACCGGACAAAGATACGAAGTGCCCTCCGGCGGAAATTACTACTGGAGAATCGGTCCTGGAAACAACTTCATCCCTACGGAAGGACCCGACCGCGTATTTCTGCCGAATCATTGGGTGGAGGAAATGAAGATTGTCGATTGATCATGAAATCCTCCTGGCAAGGGACACCGTTCCACAGAGATAATTTATCTTATACCCCCACTCCTTGTGGTGCCGGTTCCCCGGTGCTGCGTGGGCAAAGGCGTCAAGCCTCGAATACGGGAAGGGATACATGAACATGCAAAAAACCCACGTTGTTCCCACCATGTGTCACGGATGTTCCTATGGCGGCTATAACTGCGGCGTTCTGGCCCATGTACGAGATGGGAGATTTGCAAGAGTCGAAGGCAATCCACACCATCCTCTAAATAGAGGCAAACTGTGCGCCAAGGGCCAATCCGCGGTCCAGTGGGTCTACAACGAAAATCGCTTGAAGTACCCACTCCTGAGGAAAGGTCCTAGAGGGGAGGGCCGTTTCATACGGATATCATGGAATGAAGCGATGGAGATAACGGCCGGAAACATCATGGAAATACGAGAGCGGTACGGGCCCGAGCATATCATTCTCTCCAAGGGCCAATCTTCCAGTTGGGGCGGCCTTCATCATCTCCTGTGGATGCGGTTTCTGCACGCCCTCGGTTCCGTCACCTTCAGCAACTGGGGGCCGTCCGTGTGTTACGCCCCCCAGTTGATGTATCATCAGCAAGTGATCGGTGGCCCCACGTACGCCAGGCCAGACTATGAGCATGCAGATCTCATCATCGAGTGGTTCACCGGCGGAGGCAAAGGAGGGCCTGCAAGAGGCGGAGTCGAAACCCTGGATACCAATCTCAGGAGTGTTCCCCGAAAGATTATCGAACGGTTGAAAAATGGAGCAAAGCTGGTCATCATCAATCCCCAGTTGATCCCCCTCGGGGCCAATGGACGAGCTTACAAATGGCTCCCTATCAGGCCGGGCACCGATGGTGCCCTGGCCCTGGCCATGATCCATGTGATCTTGAAAGAGGAACTCTACGACAAGGCGTTCGTCTCCGAATGGTGTGACGGGTTCGCTGCCCTGGCGGACCATATGAAACAGTATGATCCTGCCTGGGCGGAAAAGATTACCGGCATACCTGCGCAAGAGATCGAAGGACTGGCAAGACTATACGCAACCACGAAGCGGGCCTGCATACGGGTGTCAGAGGCTCCCCAAAAAAAGGATTTGAGATCTTTCGCCACGACTATTCCCATCCTCATGGCCATAACCGGTCATCTGGACCGGCCGGGGGGAAACGTCTGGTTTTTTCCAGCAGGCAGTTTGGGATTTTCCACTCTCTCAGAAAGGGTATCTCAAAAGGCCAGGGAACAGGTGCTGGGTGCTGACACTTTTTGCATCCGCTCATCAGGGAAAAATTCAGCCTTTTCTCACAGCGTCATCAATGCCCTGGTGACCGGGAAACCCTATCGCCCGAAGGCCATGTTGATTTTCGGTTCCAATCCCTTGAGCACGGCGCGGAACCCCCGCTTGGTCACTGAGGCCTTGCAGAAGCTCCAATTCCTCGTCGTCGTAGATGTGGTCCCTACTCCTACAACCCGGTATGCGGATTTGGTCCTGCCTGCGGCCACGAGATATGAATGCTCGCATCAACCGGCCTTTTGGGAGAATCATCTTGCCATGAGCCGGAAGGTTCTAGACCCCCTCTGGGAGGCACGGGATGAATTGGAGGTTACCCTTGATCTGGCCTGCAGGCTGGGGATGGAAAAGGATTTCTGGGGTGGGCGATATGAGACGATGGTCAACGATTTTCTGAAGCCAGTCGGCATCGCCCTTGATGAACTGGAGAGAAATGCCATTCAGGGAATCTATCTTCCGCGAACAAAATGGATGGACAGTCGCGAGAGGTTTGACGAGTTGTTCAAGGATCTGCCGAACGGGAAAATCCAGCTCTCTAACAGGATCCTCGAAGAGGAAGGATTCGAACCCTTCCCGGTCTACCATGGGGAGCCGGAAGACCTTTTAAATGCCCCGGAACTTGCCCGGACATACCCCCTCCTATTCACAGACGAACATTCAGACTATATCAATCATCATTCCTGGATGCGGGACATCCCCTGGCTGCGTGAACTCAGGAAACACCCTGTTGCCAAAATCCATCCTGTTACGGCGGAAAAATACCGCATACGGAATGGAGACTGGATTGATATTGTATCGCCTCACGGGAAAATGAAGGCGGTCGCCCTCCTTTTCCATGGTATCCGTCCGGATACGATCATGGCCCAGCACGGGTGGTGGCAGGGATGTGAATCCCCGGATATTACAGAGGCCTCTCCCCTGGAAGGCGGCACCAATCCCAATGTCCTGTATAACTGGGATCATATGGATCTGCTAAACGGTGACATCACGAAAAATACCCTGGTGAGGATTGAAAGGGCTTCCCCGCCTGATAGTGTATCTCCCATTGAGAAAGGGATATAAAATGATATATGGCCTCTTGGTTGATGTAAGTAAATGCACCGGCTGCAAGAGTTGCGTGGTCGGATGCAAGAACTGGCATGGTATCCCCGGCGGAGAACAGGGCCGCATAAGAATCATGGATATGACAACGGGCGAGTATCCAAATGTTTCAAGGTGGATTTTCCCGGTCATGTGCATGCAATGTGATTATCCGCCTTGTGTGTCTGTGTGCCGTTATGATGCCGGTTTTATCGACACGCATGGTATCGTCTCGGTAGACCCCAAAAAATGTGTCGGATGCGAGCTCTGTACCCTGGCATGCCCTTACGGCGCAAGAACCATGGGTCAAAAGGGGAAGGCTGCGAAAGGTTGTGACCTATGCATGGACAGGGTTCAAGCAGGACAGCTGCCCTACTGTGTCGAGACATGCCCGACGGATGCCCTGATTTTCGGAGACCTGGATGACCCTCAAAGCGCCATTTCCAGGCTGATACAGCATGAGGGAGCTCAACCCTTGAAAAAGAAATTCAGGACACACCCGAAAGTCTTCTATGCTCATCTCAATCGCGATCTTCCCGGCTTCTCTCGATAGTTTCAACGTGCCATGCCGACTTCCCGGAAGCAGGAAGGTGAAGGAAGACATATCTGCTCTGATATTTCTACCCTGCTCCAGCCACCGCAATGATGTGCCGGGGATTTTCCACACCGGATTATCTTCTTCCGCAATCACTGGGCATGGACGCCAACAGCCCTGCTCTACTGGAAGAGTTGGGCACAATAACTTGCCGGAATAACAAACATAGGATCATTCTTTCACCAAAAGCGCTGCTCCCAGTGCACCGTTAAACTGAGGGTTGTCCGGGACCTGAATACGGCGGCCCAATTTTTCTTTAAGCAGGGTGCACATGCACGGATTTTTAGCTACCCCGCCAGTGAAAACAATATCTCCATCTGATGACACACGATTGATCATGCCTGCGGCCCGGCGAATGACGCTGGCGTGCAGGCCCCGGGCGATTTCCTGCCTGCTTTCTCCTTTGGCGATCAAAGACGTGACCTCGGATTCGGCGAATACCGTACACATACTCGAAATATTCAAATCTTTTCCCGCCGTAAGTGCTTCCCGGCCGAAGTCTTCGATTTCAAAACCCAACGACTTGGCCATAATCTCCAGAAATTTTCCGGTACCGGCGGCGCAGCGGTCATTCATCTCAAACTTTTTCACCTTGCCGTTTTCGAACAGCCTAATGGCCTTGCTGTCCTGGCCGCCGATATCCAGCACGGTCCGAGCATCAGGGAAATAAGCCCGTGCACCCCTGGCATGGGCTTTAATTTCCGTAACCGTCGGCGCATCAAAAGAGATTTCGAACAGGTTTCGGCCGTAGCCGGTGGCCATGATACGATCATAATCAGTCCCATTGGTCAGCTTCCTGGCCTCCTCCATGGGATCAAAGCCGGTGTCTGCCTGAAGGCAGCAAACGATTTCACCCGCCTCATCTACCACCACCAGCTCAATTGTACGCGAGCCGATGTCGATTCCCGCAAAACGCATGCTCACATGTAGCTCCTTATCCCTATCGAAGTTGCTCGATAAAGGCCTCGACCCGGGTCTTTAGTTGGCCTGCATCCTCCATGCTGTAATCGGTCTCGACGCGCAGGCAGGGGATATGCTTCTCCTCCAGGGCTCTTTCAACCGTCATGGATTCCATGAGATACGGTTGGCAAAACTGCAAACCGTAGTGAATCACCCCCTCAGACTTGTAGGCGGCGACCATTTCCTGAATATGGTCCAGACGTTCCGGATTGGGCGTGAATATGGCGCAATCTACCTGAAAATATCGATCCACGATCGCGTTTATCATTTCTTCCACTGTTTCGCCGGATTCATCCGTAAGGTTGCGTGTGCCGCGTTCACCCACGCAAGACTCCTCTCCCACGATCACCGCGCCGGAGGTCTCAACAATGAAGGGCAGCTTCCAGTTGGGAACCGCCTGGGGACAGCCGGATACGAGGATACGGGGCGTCTTTTCAGGAAAAACGCCCTTTTTCTCAGCGATCCGGTTCTCCAATTCGTCACAGATTTTATTTACCGATTCGGTGAAACGGGCCGGGTTGTCGTAAAAGAAAACCTGGTTGACCAGAAGGGCATCCAGGCCGGATATGGGTGCGGGGTCGGCCTTGCGCAGAGATGATAGTCGATGAACGGCAGATCGTTTGGCATTCACCGTCCGAATCGCCTGTTTCAATGATTCGGCAGTGATGGGAACACCAGTGAGTTCTTCAACCGCCTTTCTGAACCGATCGTATTCGGCCTTCAGAAGGGAACTACCTCGATCGGATTTGACCTGGGGCAAGTCCATCACATAGAGATTTTCGACCAGGCTGTTTAGGGATTCATAGGCCTTTTTCTTCCCGTCACAGGTGTTTTCGCCGACAATCATGTCGGCGCTTTCCAGATATGGGCAGACCTTGCCAAGCTTAAATCCAAACGAGGACTTGATCAGGGCGCACGTATTGCGCGGCAAAAGCCTTTCAACTTCCTCCATGGCAAAATCAGCCCCGGAGCACAGTCCCACCAGCGTGGCGTTGGCGGCCAGGACGATTTCCTCGGGGACAAAGACACAATATGAACCAATGATCTTGCGGCCTGTTTCTTTTTCATCTAAAAGTTCCTTGATCCGCAGGCCGTGAACCTCGCTCATTACAAAATCGAAATAACCCATCCCTTCCGGACGATCTTTTTGTGACAAATAAATGTCCTGATACGCTTTTCCCAATACGCCCAGCAAGGCGTCATGGGCTTCAAGATCGAGTCCCAAATCTGTCCACATTGAACGATACTCTTCACTCATTATTTTCTCCTTTCAACGGTGGTTTATGGTTAAAAAATTCGTTGCCTGTCACTTTTCACGGTAGGTGATCCTACAAACGAATGCTGCAGGATCATAGGAATTTGTCGGATTTCCTCCCACTTCCGCACAGGGATAGCCGAACGTATTGAGCGGTGCGCCTTTCTAAGGTGGATTCAGCACTACGTCGCGGCCCCGGGCGATGGCGACCCGGTAGGCGTCCATTTCCTCCGGGGTGTTCAGAAAGCGTCTGAAAAAGATTGTCAGGTACGGTTCCACTTCGTTGTTCATAGGCTGCCGCTTGCGGCATAAACCAGCTTCTTACGAAGTCATCAAAGATAGTCAAAGGCCTAAAAGGTGTACAACTTAACTGGCATGCTTTTCCTAATTGAGTTCGGCTATGGCGATACCGAAACAAACTGAAATCATTAGCTTAATACTGACAAGACGATGGCAGGGAGGTACGCTTTTGGCTCACAGCTTCGTCTAACAAACCCGGTTAGCTAAGCAAAAGCCCCTCAGGTAAAGCCAAAATCGTTAATCATGGAAGTCCTCCTGGAAGATTTAGATTTAGGGATAATTTATCTCATAGGAAACATAAATATGTCAAACAGGAAAATCCGATATATACTCTTGCTTTCATCCAAAATTCCAATACATGTAAGCTGTAGGGGAGATGCAGACCTCTTAATTTGATAGGCCGCCGGGTTCCCTCGCCAACCGTTTCACGTTTCCCCTGACAAGTCCGATGGTCTGACATCTTCTCTGCGATGGCTTCATCCTTGGCGTGGACAAATCTTTGATGTAATCGTAAAAAGTCCGTCCGTGGACTTTTACTAACGGAAACCGAGAAGTTTGATTTTTGATTTGTGTGCCCGTCCATGGGCACGTTGATGACTTCCAACGAAGTCGCGACCTGCTCCTCATAGCGAGCCATTTTATTTGCTGCACCAGGAGGAGGGCCTGAGAGTCTTTTTCAGACCCTTTCTCATAGTGCACTTGGCACGGGCTCCGACATGGACGCCTATTTGGGGTTTATGTCTCCCAAACCCCACGC
>JBAPTR010000171.1:0-21871 GCA_049282265.1 Desulfatiglandaceae bacterium
GCGTACGGCGATCAGCCCCCACGCACCCGCCCTGGACCCGCCGAGGGCATAGGGATCAAACCCTGAGTTTTGGCCGAACTGAAAAAGATAGCCGTCCGGCAAAATCCAGATGACCAGCACCAGGAGGCCGCAGAAGAAGGCCGCCATCCAGTCTCCGAGGGTGAGTCCGGGAGAGATGTCCGCTGTATATTCCCGCCGCCAGTGCCACAATATGACCCCGACCAGGATGGTCTTGGCGCCGTAGGAAAAGGGGCTTAGGGCGGGGAAAAAATAGACCGGTCCTGTCAGCATCAGGAACAGGGTAAACGGGAAGATGTATGGAAGTGACGGCCACTCCAATAAACGCTGCAACAGGTTTTGATCGATATGTTTTTCAGGTATTGATTCCATGTTTTTTCAAGAGATCGTGCAGGGTCGGGCGGCTGACCTCAAGGAGTTTGGCTGCCCGGCTGATGTTGTTTGCCGTCAGGGCCAGGGCCCGGCGGATAGCAGTCTTCTCCGCCGTTTCCCGGGCCTCTTTCAGGGTGGTCAATTTGTCTTCTTCCTCCTCCGGTGGTGTGTCTTCGAGCCCCAGGTCCACGGGGTAGATAACCCGGTCGGTCGTGCCCCCCAAGGCCCTTCGGATGCGGTTCTGGAGTTCACGGACATTGCCCGGCCAGGGATACGCGGTCAGGGCCGTGACGGCACCCGGGGAAAACGTTACCCGACCCCGCCCAAGCCTTGTTGTCTCCTCGCCCAGGAAGTGATGGGCAAGCGGCAGGATATCTTCCACCCGATCTCTCAGATCCGGGATTGCCAGCTGGATGACATTCAGCCGGTAGAAAAGGTCCTTGCGGAAGAACCCCTTCCTGACTGCATCTTCCAGGTTGCTGTTGGTGGCCGCGATGATGCGGATATCCAGGGTGATGGTCCTTGTGCCGCCGAGCCGTTCAATGGTGGCTTCCTGAAGAAAGCGGAGGATTTTTACCTGCAGGGATAAGGGCAGTTCGCCGATTTCATCCAGAAAGACGGTCCCCTTGTCGGCCTGTTCAAACTTGCCGATCGCGCGTGCATTTGCCCCGGTAAAGGCCCCTTTTTCGTGACCGAACAGCTCATTTTCCAGCAAATTTTCAGGGATCGCCCCACAGTTGATGATGACCAGGGGCCTTGAGGCCCTGCTTCGGGGTGTCGGGATAAGGAGGCAGGCCCAGGTCCAGGGTGACGACCGGAAAGGCGCCCGATGCGATGAGCGGCCTTGCCTGGTCCGCATCAGAGGCGATGGTGATTTCATATTCCTTGCCCAGGCCCCACCTGAGCTGTTTGGCTACAGACATTTCATCTTCAATGACAAGGAGCCTTTTTTTCATCATTCAAACCCGACAGATCAAAGGAAATTCAGCTTTATGTGGTCAGAATCTTGGCTGCGCCAACGACTCAAAAATGATGTTAGATACTGTTACCATCATACACTACCTCCGTCAACAAAGGAGATATGTGTTGTTGAAAAACCCATCGCATGGAAGTTCATTTCGGATCGTGACGGTATTTCAGAAAAAACTGAAGGCTTGGGCCTGCAGGTGGACTATGTGGGGATCATGATTGGCGATTTTATCAAACAGGGTTTTGTGCCAACGGCCTTTTGAGAGTTTAGATGTTCAGCGGTTGCTCTCTCGATGTGAGTACTGAAGCAGAGGTTTGAGGGTCGCATTTCTGCAGGGAATGGAAATGCGACCCGTCACAGGGGTTAGTTCCAGCAGGCACCGCCGCCGAACCCACCTCTATGTTGTCCGTAACCCATCATGCCCGGACCATGTCCATACCCACTCATACCCTGGCCGTAACCGGGACCGTAGCCCATCATGCCGTGGCCATAACCGGGACCGTAACCTTCGCCCCTCTCCGTGTTCGGGACAATCTTTCTGGTCTCCAGTTGAAGGCTCAAGCGCTTCTGGGACAACTTTGCCCGGAGATCATTGATTTCGTTCTGAAGGGCCTCGGCCTTGCCCGTGTCAGGATTTTCAGCGTTCATGACGCTGCCGAGTTCCCTTGACTTGTTCCAAAGATCTTTTCTCAAATCGTTTGTGTCCTTAAAAAAATTCTGCCTCAGCTGATCCAGCTTGGTTGCCTGTTCTTTGTCCAGTGTGCCATAACCGTAGCCACTATTTCCACCATACATCGGGCCATTTCCCCAGCCCATACTCCTGTGCATGCCGCCCCATCCAGGACCCCATGCGAAAACCGGGTAGGCGATTGCTGCTACCAGAAGAACTGCTCCTATAATCGTTACTGTCTTTTTCATAATACTTCCTCCTTTGTTTTCGTTTTTTTGTTTCCTGTCTCTCCAATATAGCAAGTGGTGTGCCACGCCTTTTGTTGGCACGATATCTTATTGATATTAATCATTTTTATTAGTTTTCACTTCCAGGAAGACCACTTTTTGTTCTCCAACTTTTTTCACATATGGATACTTTGTATCCGACATGCGTACCCATCCGGGAATTTTGTATCCATGGGCAAGAAAAATAGGAAATACCTGGTGCTGTGCTCCCCTCTGCTCTAACTCGGGAACCCCCATAGCCCCGTTGGAGGAAGCTGTCGCATCGGTCCATATCATTGACAACAGGAGGGCTTCCCCCCCTTGCCGTATTTTTGTTCATTGGCCATGGCAAGGCGATGCAGAAACTTGCCGAGCATACCCGGGGGCTTGACCGCCTTTCTTCCAAGATACTTCTCCGGATCCTTTTCAAAGGCATCGCGGCAGGCCTCCGCGCAGAACCAGTAACTGTGACCATCGTGTACGGCCACCAGCTTGGTTTTCCCCGGAACCACATCCATGCCGCACACCGGATCGATGGTGGCTTTCTCAATTGCCTTTGTTGAGCTTGCTAATTTTGTCATTTTCAAACTCCCTTCTCTATTTGTTTGCACCTGCCTCTTCATAAAGCAAACTGTATGCCACTTTGTGGCATGATGCGTGTAACAAGTTGTTTTTTATTTGAAACAAACTCAACTTTCCCTCTATCTTCTTGAAATAACCAATGGAATGTGGATAATAGGTATCCATGTAGTGTATCCGACTGTGAAAATAGTATCCATGCGATCGATCCATGTATCCAGGGGGCATCGCCCGGAGGCCATGCGTCCCGTTGCCTCGAACGTGTAGACCTGCCGGCCGGGGCCTTTAATCGGCTTGGTATCAATTTTGCTTAGATGAATTTCATGTCAAAAAACAGGATCAAGAAAAATGATTGGTTCCGAATACCTCCCTGGATCCTTGTGGGCTCTGCCTTCATTCTTGTGCCCATCCTGATTTTCTGGACCCATGAGAACCTCAATCGGGAAAAGAAGTTTGTCACGGAATTGATGGTGGAGAAAGGGGCCGCGCTGATCAGGAGTTTCGAGGCCGGGGCCAGGACCGGCATGATGGGGATGATGGGCATGCAGGGCATGATGGGCGGGCAAGGAGGTGGTTTTCGACTCCAAAGGCTCTTGACTGAAACCGCACAGCTTCCGGATATTGTCTATCTAATGGTTACGGACACCAAAGGCGTCATCCTCGCCCACAACGACCCGAAAAAAATCGGTGGATTCCATGGAAAAGGCCTGGATTTACAACGTATTTCACACTCAAAAACCGTCAAGTGGCGGTTAGTCGAAAATCCCGACGGATCCCGCGTTTTCGAGGTCTTTCGCCGTTTCCAACCGAGTCGGGGACGGATGCCGGGGTATCACTGGCGGATGATGTTCGGCGGGTCCCCTCCTCGAGTTTCAGATAGACCGGGCAAGGAGCCGCCTGCCGATATCATTTTTGTGGGCCTGAATATGAAACCGGTGGAGGCAAGCAGGAAGGGGGATGCCCGTCATTCAGTCATCATGGCCCTCATTCTGCTCCTGGTAGGCTTCGCCGGAATTTTCTTCCTGTTTCTTGCACAGGCCTACCGGTCCGCAAGATCCAGTCTCACGAGGATAAAGGCCTTCTCCGACAATGTCGTTGAGAATATGCCCATCGGTCTCCTTTTCATCGACGCCGATGGAAAAATCGTCTCGTTCAACCAAACCGCAGAAACACTCCTGAAGCTCTCTTCCAGTGATGTTTTGGGTCGGCATAGTGACGAGGTACTCCCATCGCAACTGGAAGGCCTGGCCTCGCAACCCAATGAAACAATGCAAATTATTGAAAAAGAAATCGATTGTCCGCTCAAAGGCGGAATGGTAATTCCCCTGGATATCATTATCTCCTCTCTCAAGGCGGACGATGGTGCGCTTTTGGGGAACCTCGTACTTTTCAGAGACCTGACGGAACTTCAGGAACTGAAGGGTGAGGTGGAGCGGAGCAGACGGCTGGCTTCATTAGGACAACTTGCCGCCGGCATTGCCCATGAGATCCGCAATCCCCTCAGTTCCATCAAGGGCTTTGCCACCTATTTCAAGGAGCGGTATCGGGAGGTTCCCGAAGACCAGGAGACGGCCGATATTATGATCCAGGAAGTGGAGCGTCTCAACAGGGTGATCGGACAGCTCCTTGAATTCGCCCGCCCGGTCAGCATTGAAAGAAAGTCCATCGATGTCCTGGAACTCGTCCGGCAATCCCTGAAACTGGTGGAGGGGGATACCCTGCAAAAAGGGATACGCATTGAAATGGAGGTGATCCCTTCAGAAAGAAAAGTGGACCTGGATCCGGATAAGATGAAACAGGTTCTTCTGAATCTCTACCTGAATGCACTGGAGGCCATGGAAAGGAACGGAACCCTCACCGTTGACATCCGGGACGAAAAGTCCGGATACGTCGACATCATCATAAGCGACACAGGCGCCGGCATAAAAAAGGAAGACCTGGCCCACGTTTTCGATCCCTATTTCACGACCAAGCCCTCCGGTACGGGCCTTGGTCTTGCCATCGTCCACAAGATTATCGAATCCCACGGTGGTGAAATCCGCGTGGAAAGCAGGGAAGGAAAGGGAACCAGGGTCGTCATTTCCCTCCCTGTCCAAGGAGAGACCTGATGAACACCAAGAATGCCGTCCTGGTGGTGGATGACGATCAAAATCACCGGACCATGTTGAAGAAGCTCCTTTCCGGCTGGGGATACAACGTCTTTGAGGCCGACGATGGCTCCACCGCCATTAATAGGGTGCATGAAACCCCCTTTGATCTGATCCTTATGGACATCCGCATGGTCAAGGTTTCCGGGCTTGAGGCTCTCGGTGACATCAAGGCCTATAACCCCGCCATTCCCATCGTCATCATGACAGCCTTCTCCTCAGTTGAGACGGCCGTCGAAGCCCTCAAGAAGGGGGCCTATGATTACCTCACCAAGCCGCTGGATTTTGACGAACTGCGCCTTGCCATGGGGCGGGCCATGGAACACAGCCACCTGAAGGAGGAAAACCGTCTCCTCAAGGCCACCCTTGGACAAAGATTTGATCGCCAGAACATCATAGGCAACAGCCCGCGAATGGTCCGGCTCTTTGAAACGGTATCACAGGTGGCCCCGTCCGAGGCCACTGTACTCATCACCGGAGAATCGGGAACCGGGAAGGAATTGATCGCCGGGGCCATCCACTACAACAGCGGAAGGAAAGAGCAGCCCTTTGTCAAGGTGAACTGCGCGGCCCTGACCGAGACACTCCTCGAATCGGAGCTTTTCGGCCACGAAAAAGGTTCCTTCACAGGCGCCCATCGCCGGAAAGACGGGCAATTCAGCCTGGCGGACGGTGGGAGCCTTTTTCTGGATGAGGTCAGCGAGATGCCGCTCTCCATGCAGGTCAAGCTCCTCCGCGTGATCCAGGAAAGGGAATTCACGAGGGTGGGCGGTGAGGAGGTGATCAAGGTGGACGTGAGACTCATGGCGGCCACGAACAAGGACCTGTCGGCAGAAATCGCTGAAGGGCGCTTCCGGGAGGACCTCTTCTACCGTCTGAACGTGGTGACCCTGGATATGCCGCCCTTGCGGGAGAGAAAAGACGACATTCCTTTGCTCACCTACCATTTTCTTAAGGGATTTGCAGAGAAAAACCGCAAGACCATCAAGGGGTTCACCCCCCAGGCCATGGATCGCCTTCGGCGTTATGACTGGCCCGGCAACGTGCGCGAATTGATGAATGCCGTTGAGAGGGTGGTCGTTTTGTCACGATCCGACTATGTGGATGAACCGGATCTCCCGCCCGGGATACTGGAACAGGCGGGGGACAAGGTGGAAGAGGTGCAACCAAGCGGGCCAGTTGCCGATATGCCCCTGGAAGAAGTGGAAAAAGCGAGCATCCTGAAGACGCTGGAATCTGCCGGCGGAAACAAGAGCGAGGCGGCCAGGCGGTTGGGAATCACCCGCAGGACACTCCACAAAAAGCTCAAGAAATATGGCGTGATGCCCTAAACCCGGTATGTCCGCCTTCGGCGGCCAGGCCGGGAATGACCAAATAGCAAAACACAAATCCCAAATGAAATCTCAATCACAACACGAAAAAACCTACTGGATCCAGGGACCGCAGGACTGCTCAGCAACAGCAGTTCCCCTGTCTGCCAAGGGCGGAATTGATGACGGCCGCTGCACAACCCACACCGGCCTGGACGGTAATGGCCTCGGTCGGGCAATTTTGGGCGCAGGCGCCGCATTCCATGCAGGCGTCTTTCTTTTCAATTTGTGCGTGTCCGTCGTTCATGGCCAGGACGGCATGGGGACAGACCACGAGGCACATTCCGCATCCAACACATTTTTCCTGATCAAGCTTCAGTGTAACCACATTCTTCAAATAGATTAAGTCTTCCATATTCCCTCAAGCAACAAATCTGGACGTTATCCAAAGTCCCAGTCCGATAACCGCGGCCCCGATCTCCATGGGCACGGCCCACCGCATCTCCTTCTTGACCCCGGAAAGGGACGTGTAAGTGGATGCCCCTGTAAAATTCATCCCCAGATAGGCGGCCACGGCCGGGGCCAGCAGGCACCATCCTACCAGCTCCATGAGCCCTCCGGTCGTGTGTGACCCCGGCAAAAGAAATGCCACGAGGGAAGCGGCCGTTAAACCGCCCATCCATGTCCCCTTGAGGGCAAATGCCCGGCCCGGCAGCCAGGGCAGGAGGATCGGGGTGAGGACCGCGCCCGCGACAATGGCACTGAGAACCGCCACCGCCGCAAAGAAACCGGCATGGACGACATTATACCAGAATCCACCGGGACCGCCAAGCCCTCCCAGGAAAAGCAGCACCGGCAGGATAAGGAGGTAGATCTTCATGGCCTCCACAAGCTCCACGGGAACGAGGACCAGCCGTTCCCGGAAAGGGAATGTCTTGATCCGCATGGCAGGCGTCGCCTTCATCCCGCTGTCCAGAAAGGAAGGCAGGTCTTCCGCCCGTATGGGACCGTAAACGACCTCGAATCCGGAAAATTTCTTGACCTTGTGGGAGGCAACTCCTGGAGCGGAAAGCTGGGGCAGGATGAGCCTCCGGTGGTTGAGCACTTTGGAGAGATTGCAGAATTCCATGCGGCGCACAAGCTCCTGGGTGCCGAATGTCCCCTTGCCCGCTGCACACCACACATTGATTCCCCCCGTATTCAGGACAAGAATCCAGGCGTCCCTCCCTGGGAGGGCCCTGCGAAGCCGGTCGAAACTCATCTTGTAGTTGGCCGAGACCAATACAGGCGAATTCTCATCAGGGGTCCCCAGGGCATAGAGTCCGGGATCCACCGTGTAATGCATCCGGCCCACATCCCACCTGGCCTTGATGGCCCCCCACCTGTCTCTGCCGCTCAGGGCTGAGGAAACACGGGGAATTTCACCTATAGCCGTTTTCAGCAGCCCTATAATAAAGGTCTGGTGGAGATCAGCAGGCCTCATCCCGTTTTCTTCCCCCGGCGGCAGTGCAACCATCGGGAAAACAACGGATTCCAGTGGCTTTTTTGATGACTTCTTCATAATATTCCTTTCCTGAAACCCACCGGTTCCGTGGAACATCCTCAAGTGGACCCGGCGTGTCCACTAACCACGGCATCTGAAGTACTTGTGTCTGAGAGCGCCCCATCCCCACATGTAGTCGGTCGCTTTCGCCTGAACCAGGAGACGAAGGTCTTCTTAAGGGGCCTTATTGAGAGTACGAGAAGAAAAAGGGCCCCAACCCACTGGGCCCACAAGGGGATAAGTTCTCTTGCCTGCCCGATCACGGCCTGTGGAGAAATGCCGAAAAGGTGGTAGATCTTATCCAGCGCCAGCCCGAATGCCAGGGCAAAAACGGCAATGGTGGCGAGATAGATAACGGTGGCCCGTTTTCCAAGGACCCCGAAGAGGACACTGAGGGAAGTGACATTGGTTGCAGGACCGGCCAGGAGGAACACCAGGGCCGCACCCGGGCTGACCCCTTTCAAGATGAGAGCCGCCGCAACAGGTGTCGATGAGGTAGCGCAGATGTAGATGGGGATGCCTATGGCCAGCATGAAAAGCATCGAATAAATACCACCACCCAGGTATCTGCTCATGACCTCGGTTGGAACAAACACGGTAATCGCGCCGGCGAGAATCAGTCCAAGGAGAAACCAGGATGCCATGTCCTCCCACACCTCTTTCAGGGCATAATGCATACCGGCTTTCATTTTTGAGACAAACGTGTGGTGATGGGTATGGGTCTCCGGCGGACAGTCTATGCCGTCACAGCAACCATCAACCGTGCAGCTCAGATCGGGAATATCGATCCCCTCTGCACCACCCTTGCTGAAAAGGTTCTCTGCAACCCCGGCAACCACGGAAGTGACGAGGGCGGCCACGGGCCTGGCTATGGTCAGTATGGGATCGAGAAGCGCATAACTTACGGCAATGGAATCCACCCCGGACTCAGGGGTGGAGATGAGGAAGGCCGCAGTTGCGCCGGTATTGGCACCCTGTTTTTTCAAAGATACGGCCGCGGGCAAAACGCCGCAGGAACAGAGGGGAATCGGAATCCCCAGTAACCCGGCCTTGATGACCGACATGAACCGCCCCCTGCCGAGATGGGTCGCCACCGCGGAAGGACTTAAAAAGACCCTCAGGAGTCCGCTGACGGCCAGACCGAAGAGGATGTAAACGGAGGATTCCAGAAGCAGGCGCCACGCCTCTTCCATAATTGAAAAAAGAAAGTGCATTCGTTGCTATCTCCCATCTTGAATACCGTTTTGAAACCACAATGAACCGGATATTATTCACGTATGTGTTCGAGGCCCACTTGAAGAAGGTCGGCCACATGATCGTCGTCCAGGGAATAATAGAGTATCTGCCCGTCGCGGCGGCACCTTACCAGGGCCAGATCCCGCAACCGCCGTAACTGGTGGGATACTGCGGACTCTGTAACGCCGATAAAGGCCGCCAGGTCGCACACACACATCTCCCCGCTCCCAAGGGCTATGACGATTCTGAGTCGTGTGGGATCGCCCAGGATTTTGTAGGTCAGAGCGAGTCTTTCCACCTCCCGTTGGGGGATGGATTCCGCCCTGGCCCGATCCACACGTTCCGTGTGGACACAGCGGATGCCGCACAACTCATTTGTCTTGATTTCTTTTTCAGTCACACTGAAGCCTCTTTATATCTGAGCATATGTTCATATATAACCATTTAGGATTTCTGTCAAGTACAAAATTGTCCAAAGATTGCGGTGGCCCTAACCAAGTCCCTTATGTCATCCGCTCACTGAGGCGCATTGAGCGAGTACGGGAGGGCCTGTGCAGTCCTTTCCGGCGGGAATATATTACTCCTCTGCTTTTGTCACGGCGCAAATATTCTGCCAGGGGTCTCCGGCCAAGATATTTCCTCTCACAGTCCAAACGCGCATGGTCCGATGCGCCTGTTGGAAGCAAGATAAACCGACATTGCTCTTAAGAAACTCTGACGTCTTCGATATTCCCTTTCGGAAACGGCTCCACTGCCCCTTTCTGAGCGACGCGACGGTTTGCAGAAGGTAAGTGGCGTCAGGAATGATGAACTTGGCGGGCACCCAAATCAATGGAGGGAAGCCAGTACTAGCCTACACCCGTCTTTTGTTTTACAATGGAAGAGAGAGGGGAGTGGCGGCCGATCAAAATGACGGAAACGAAAAACAAAATCTCCGAGTTGGTCACCCTGTTTCTTAAAGGCAGGCAACCCATCGGAAAACAGGGTATCCTTTCCGTCGAAACCCAGATTAGGGCGTGGAAAAAGGCCAACCGCAGGATGAAATGGGGGATTTCAAGCGAGGCTTTCTCCAATATCGGAACAGGGCCGCCGCTCCATGCCCGGGAGAAGGAAGAAGGGTTTATCGGCCCGGTACTGTTTTACGGCTTCGGTGATGACGGTCGCGGCCATTCCGATGCGGTCCTGTCGGGCAAGCTGGCCTGGGAATTTGCCCGGAAGCGGAAGAAGAAGCAGACCTGGCAGTGCGAATACATTGATTTTGACAAACCCGACATGATCCGCCTCCGCCCCGAAGCGCCCCCGAGGCCAAAGGGTTTCTATCTCGCCTGGATTCGGACGGGTGAACGCCTACTCAAACAAACGGTGTCAGAATTCCGTAAAGGACTGGCAACGGACACAGGCTTCGGACCGGAGGGCATCCAGTTCCTGGCCATCACCCACATCCATTTCCAGAATCTCATGAACGAACGGAAAATCCCTTTCATGGCCTTTGCCGACTACGATGTGGCCCCTTACGGCTTCAGCGATTTCTTTGATGCCGTCCAGATGTTCTGCAGCTTAGGGATCCTCGGTTTGGGTATAGGCAATGTGGATCGCAAGTATCCCTTCTTCGGCATCCCGACGCTTCGGTTTGAAGATCCCTGATCAGGAGAGAGATCCGGTTCAAGGGAACTCCCTGCCTCATGAAGGCCATTACCGCCCATTTTCGGGTTTAGCCAGGAAAGGGGCTTTCATTCGGCACACAAATCTGTCATTGTTCCATGGGGAAGAAATCTGTCTCATCGCCACCTGAAATGGAAATAAGAGGAGCCATTTTCAAAACGTTTCAGTTTGTTCAAGGTCAAGTCGAAGATCCCGGACTTTGAGCGGGGAAAGGCGAAGATCTTAACCACAGGAATACAGGTAGTATTCCGAGGATTAAGATTTGAGCCTGACGCAGAGATTGGGCAAAATTGGGCGTTTTGAAAATGGCTCAGAGGAGAATGATATGCCATCGTTCCAAGGTTTCAGCAAGGAAATGATCACGTTTTTCGAAGGCCTCAAGAAAAACAACAAAAAGGAATGGTTTGATGCACACAGAAAGGAATATGAGCATTTTGTGATGGATCCAGCCAGGGCCTTTGTCTTTGATATGGGCGAAAAAATCCGAACGATTGTCCCGGGCATCCAGGCCATCCCCAAGGTCAACCAAAGCCTTTTCAGGATCAACAGGGACACCCGCTTCAGCAAGGACAAAAGCCCCTACAAGACCAATCTGGGAATCTGGTTCTGGGAAGGAAATCGCAAGAGGATGGAATGCTCCGGGTTCTATTTCCATTTTGGCCAGGGGAAACTGATGCTGGGGACGGGCATGCATGTGTTCAGCCCGGAACTCCTGAAGGCCTATCGCGAGGCGGTCGTCCACAAAATCCACGGTAAGCGCCTGGCAAAAGTGGTTTCGGAAGTTTCCGGGAAGGGCTACCTCATCGGAATGAAACACTACAAGAGGGTGCCGCGCGGCCTCGATGCGGCCCACGAACGGTCTGAGTTTCTCCTGCACAATGGATTGACGGCTATGAAGGAATTGGAGATTCCCAGGGAATTTTTTTCGGACGCGATCATTGATCACGCCTTTTCAAGCTTCAGGGATATGTCGCCCATCCACGAATGGCTGAAGGACACGCTCGGGTAGGGGCATGTTTTCTATTGAACCAGTAGGATGGACAGGTCCTTCGAAAGCTGCAGAACCTTCTGGGAGACACTGCCCATGAAGAATTCTTTTAACGAAGAGATGCCCCGCCGCCCCATGACAAGAATATCCACATTCGAGTTTTCCGCCTCTGCCACGATGTCCCTGGCAACCCCTCTTTTCTGTGTGCTCGCCTTCACTTCGACTTTGTTCTCATCAAATCCCGCTCTCACGAGGGCCTCTTTTGCCTTCTTGAGAGCCACGCCGAGGGCCACCCGCTTTTCATCCTCCAATTGACAGAAGGCCTTTTGTTGTGAACTGAAATGGGGAACCAGGGTATCCGCCTCCAGGTCGCACACGGCCGCGGTATTAGGGATAACGCTGAAAAGGATGATTTCATGGTCGGGGTTGAAGGTGTCTGCCAGGAATTCAACCGCCCTGGAAGCATTCTCCGAATAGTCAAGAGCAACGAGGATTTTTTTCGCCATTTTTCTCTTCTCCGTCAGTCATTTGGATTTTCACGCATTGGGTTCCACTCTACAGCTTCTTCGCCTGCCGGTCAAGAAATAGGACCCGGCCCGTACTTTTCCCTCAGTCTCCTGGAGAGCGTCGCGATCATTTCCGGGGGTGTTTGGGGGTTTGGGGGGGTCGGGCCAATGCTGTTAACTTAAGCTCCTCAGCTTTCCATCAAGAATGAAGACCTGTTCCTTTTCGGTTATGATGGGCATAATTCCTTTTTGTTTCCAAGTCTGCTATGACACCTTCATCCGGCACGCTTCATTACGCGTCTAATAATCGTCGCTGCAACAGTGACTGCATGTCACGACGGCCGTCCAAAATGAGTAGAACATAGACGTTCTTATCCATGGCTCGGTAAATGATACGGTAAGGTTTGAAAAAAAACTCGAGGTATTCTCGAATCCCCATCTTCAGCAGTTCTTTTGGATAGACACCCCGCTCGGGGAATTCGGATAACGTGGAGAAGGTTTTCTCAATCTGTTTTAAAACATAGTCCGCTTTTCGAGATGAATCATGTAAAGCGATGTAATCATAAATCTCGTTGACATCACGTGCTGCGTCGTTGGTCAGCAAAACCGCGAACGGCATCACCGATCCTCCCGTCGTTCGCGAAGACGCTTTATCACATCCTCAGCGGGTAAAACCTTCCCTTCCTCAATCTGACGTATTCCGAGTGACAGAATTTTCAGGAGAGCAATGGTTTGCTGGGTTTGCTCGTAGCTTTCGATATCTTGTATGACCACTTTGGCTTCGCCATTCTGGGTGATGACGAGTGGCTCCTGCTGTTTGGAAAGGTTTCTTACGATTTCAGCGGCATGGGCCTTCAGGTAGCTGATGGGCCTGATCTGACTTGACAGCTTCATGAGAATAGCCTCCTTTTTCGATATGACTTAATATAGTCCATAAACAGGTCAACTGTCAAGCTTGAAAGAGGGTTGATCGGTGGTTTCCATCCATGCGGGAAAGCAACATTGTGGTCCTTTATATCAAGCCAGAAAGTGCTGTTGT
Source organism: Desulfatiglandaceae bacterium (assembly GCA_049282265.1). Lineage (GTDB taxonomy): Bacteria > Desulfobacterota > DSM-4660 > Desulfatiglandales > Desulfatiglandaceae > CAYUCJ01. The sequence continues at coordinate 13,307 of JBAPTR010000171.1, forward strand.
CTGTACATGCTGAATGCCTGTTGACCGGCAGGTTCTGCGTGATAGCGGGCGAGTTATCGCTGGGTATTGCGGGGGATCTGCAGGTCGAACGTTTGGTTCCCGAGGCGCGAAGGGCCGAAGAAACAAACGGAAGACCGGAGACCGGGCAACTCGGCATTCCCGTGGCGCGAAGCGCCACGGGAATGTACTGTTCAGCGGACGCGGCTTTTTGCGCTCCGCTGAACAGATCGTTCAGATTGTGGCTCGCTTCGCTCTCACAATCTAACCTTATTCGTTATGCGATTTTTCTCCTTAAACTCATATCTCAGCGAAAAACATTTAGAATTTATTGAATCGAAATTTCAATTGTATTTGAAGTTGCCTTGCCAATCCACAACAAATCCAACGAGGTTTCCTGAGGCGTTTTCGCAGCAGAGAATTTCCAATGCTTATCGGCGTTAGTAGTTTCGTATATGTATGTCAGCCTATATTTATTTGGTTTCAGTAATGAAAATATCCGACCCGCACAAATATATTTATCAGGAAAGCCGGAAGGCAATTTCTTGTTTTTCTTAAATTCTTTATAATTATTGCTGCCTTTACGATCGAACAAATTGCTGAAGATTAATTTGTAGTTATCATAAACGAGGGCATCCATTTTGATGTTAATTTTGTCGCTTGGTTTCAGGAAATATGTTCTCCCAGTAAATAGACCCGCCTTAGGTGACCATGAACGATAACCACCTTCATAAGAATAATTTTTTTCTTCCATATCCGTACACTGAATGTTTCCTCCAACAAAGGTATCATCAATCAAAATTCTTAATGGTGAATTTCCGCGATTGAAAAATACAACTTCGAGATGAATTTCATCTCCTATAGAATAAGACGTCTTATCTGTGAGAAGAGAGATCTGCAAGCTGCTAGCCTGGCTTGAGGATCTGAGGGCTGTAATGATTGGTTGATCCTTTTGAGCGTAGGACTCGATGGGAGAAGCAATTAGTATACCCGAAAAAAATATACAGCATAATATTGGTAGGGCATAACTATGTTTCATAAGATAGTTTCATCCTTCAAATCAGTTATGTCAAGGGTTAATCCGGGAAGGTATTCCACGACAGATGGACCGTTATCGTAACGAGTACTTGGCCCGGAGTCTTTTTGAAAGGTCTTGGATCATCGCGAAGGCCCTGTCCACGGTCTTTTCCTTGTCCGGGTTAACCAGGCAACAGGTAGCCGGCGAGAGCAGGCTCCTGGAAAGGAGAAAATCGCGATCAATCCCTTTTTCCTCCAATACGGTCCAGATTTCTTCGAGTCGTTTTTCCAAGGAGTCAATATTTTCTTGTTCAAATGGTTCGAAATTAGTGGGAACCATGCCCCACACCAGCACCCCGCCGCGATCAAGAAATCGCTTGATGGCAGCGGCATAGCTTGAAAAAATTTCACCGTTCGTGTAAACATCCAGGGAAAGGATGTCCAGGTCCAGGCTCAGGAGAAAATCCCAGTCCGGGTTCCCGCAGAGATGTACGCCCCTTGGCCTGTCTATCATTGAAAAAAAAGACTCCATATCCGAATGAGCAGCCATGTCGTTATACCCTGACATGGCGCTGAAAAGATACTGGAGGCCGGGCTCATCCACAAACATAAAGGCGTTGTCATTCAGTTTTTTCAGCCTTTCGAGCTGGACATTGATACGCTTGGCCATGAATTCAAACAGAAACGGGCGGACCGTATCATCGAACAGGATCGGCCGATCGTCCTGATCCACGACATTAAAGCCGAAGCTTATGGGGCCTTCCAACTGACCCCGGATTGCAGGTCGGTCAGACAGGTCCAACTCCAGAAACCGGTGGTAGACCACAGAATAGGTCTCACTGATATCAAAATACTCCGGTTCCTCGAAATGGGCCATGGCCTCCTCAAGTTCCAGCATGAATTTGTCCATGGAGAACCTGAGGGTCCGGTTTTCCATGTCCAGCAGGATGCCGGGAAAGTGCTCAGAGGCTTGCACATACATGTCTTCGTAATAGCTGTACCGGGGAAGTTGGGGCCAGAATGGGATATCAGTGGACAGGGCCACTTCGAGGGCCTGATCCACGTCGGTGTGCGGCATGACCGCCATTGCTGTGGTGAGCAGATTTCCGGGGATGGGCATGGCTTCGTTGCCTCCAGTGCTTGAATGAGAGAACCGGGTATTAGAGAGTATCTTCCTATATCGGAGGAGCGATGGTCGCCAGGACCCGCATGTCCGTCCTGGCCCTTATGCCGTGGGGCTCATTGATATCGGAAATCAGGACGTCCCCCGCCCTCGCCGGCAGGGCACCATCCTTTCCCAGGAATTCACCAACCCCTTCCAGAATCACAATGCTGACCTGTCCTTCTATGTCATGGGAGTGAATAGGAAGTTCCTGGCCGGCCTTGAAATTGAAGTTCAGGATCTTGAAGTACGGGGAATCGTGGACCAGGAAACGACTCATATGGAGGTCATTTAAGTCGTTTTCGTCATAAAGATTTATTTTTTTCATGGCTCCTCTTTACGCCGGGAGTGCCGCTTTCCGCAGGACTTTCCCTTTTGTACTGATAACCACCTGTTCTAAGGGTATTTCTTTTCCCGCGGCCTCCATGGCCCTTTTGATGATCATGGGCAGACCGGAACAGCAGGGAACCTCCATGACAAGGGCTGTAATGCTCTTGATCCCGGCAGTTTTGAATATTTCTGTAAACTTGTCAATATACCCTTGAACGTCGTCAAACTTCGGGCACCCCATCATGATCACTTTGCCTTCCAGGAAATCCGTATGGAGGTTCGGATAGGCAACTGGGGTGCAGTCCGCAAGGATCAGCAGGTCCGCCCCTTTGAGAAAGGGTGCCGTAGGGGGAATGAGGTTGATCTGCACGGGCCAGTGGGTAAGCCTGGAACCCACCCGGCCGAGCGCCTCTGTTTCACCGGGGGCTTCCCCGTACTCCGCAGGTGCAAAAACGTGGATCTGGCTGGAGGGACATGCGGATGCCATGGTAAAACCCGTCTGCTTAGTGCCCTTTTCCTGCTCCTTGAGATAGACCTCGACCGCCTCCTCGTCAAAGTCATCTGCTTCACGCTCTATGACCTGGAGAGCCCCATTGGGACACTCTCCAAGGCAGGCGCCCAGTCCGTCACAATATTTTTCCGCGGCCAGACGGGCCTTTCCGTCAACTAATTGAATGGCCCCTTCTGCGCAACTGGGCACACACTGGCCACATCCGTCACACAATTCATCATCAATTTCTATTATTTTTCTCATTACTTTCATTGCTATTCCCTCATAAGTTCTTCACGGGCAATGGTCTTACCGGTTTCTGTCAAAAACGATTTTTCTATAATTTTTTCAACATGCTCAGTTTCATCCGGCTGTTCCTTTTGCTTCTCTTCCAGGTTGACGATCAGGTCCGCATCGTAGAGGCACCTGAAATTCACCGTCTCTTCCGGTCTAGGGTGGTGGTGATGGCCGATGATGTCGCAGACTTCTTCCATCAGGTCCTCCCTGGCTCCCAGTTTGATCAGTATCTCCCTGGCAATGGGTGGCCCCTCTTCCTCCTGGTACCGGGCTGCCGTACTGTTGTGTTTCCGTTCTGCTTCTTTGATCCCGATGTCGTGCAGGTAGGCGGCCACAAGGACAACAGCCAAGTTGCCCTTTTCTTCCCGCCCGATTTTTTCTGCAAATCTTGCGACCCGGGTTGCGTGACCGATCCGCTTGAAATCCTGTTTGAAATATCGCTTCATCTCTATCGCGACCCGGTCCTTGAGCAAATCTTCTTTCTGAGCGAGAAGTTCCGGAGGCAGATTTCCAATACACTGTTTCGCGTACTGGCAATAGGAGGCACACCCAAAATCCAGGTTGGGGTTCAGAAACCTGTGGCCGCACTTTGGGCATTTACGCGTGGTGTCGTCCTTGAAAAACTCCACTTCAGTCCCACACTCAGGGCATTTTTCCTCGAAGATAGCCCCCACCTTCCAGTATTGGGTGTCCTGTCCTGGACATTTCATGGTTACTCACCTTTCTTCCTAACTATCTGCCTTTGACAGGATGAAGAGGATTCCCCCATCTCCTAAGAATCATGATCTTCCTGATATCCTGTCTGAGAAAAATTTGAAACCGGAGAGGTCTCCCTGTCCCCAGTTTCAAGTCCTAAGTTTCCGGTTTCTAGTTCCCCGCCATCATTGCCTGGATATCTTCCTCAACGCTCCCGATCGGTTTGATATTGAACTTATCAACCAGGACCTTCAGCACATTCGGAGATACAAATCCGGGCAGGGTCGGTCCCAGGCGCATGCCCTTCACTCCCAGAGAAAGGAGGGCAAGCAGGACGGCCACGGCCTTTTGTTCGTACCATCCTATATCAAAAGAGATGGGAAGTTCATTAATATCTGAAAGCCCGAAGACCTCCTTCAATTTCAAGGCGATAACCGCAAGAGAGTAGGAATCATTACACTGCCCGGCATCAAGGATCCTCGGGATGCCGCCGATATCCCCCAGGTCCAGCTTGTTGTAGCGGTATTTGGCACAACCTGCCGTCAGGATAACCGTATCCTTGGGGAGTGCCTTTGCGACCTCGGTAAAATAGTCCCGAGAGGTGTGGCGACCGTCGCAACCGGCCATGACGACAAAACGTTTGATGGCCCCCGATTTCACTGCGTCAACTACCTTATCCGCCAATGCGAGCACCTGATTGTGGGCAAACCCGCCAACGATCTTGCCCGATTCGATCTCAACGGGCGGTTCGCATTTCTTTGCGATCTTAATGACTTCAGAAAAATCTTTTGTCCCGCCGTTGGCCCTGTCCGCTATATGCTTGGCGCCGGGGTATTCCACAACCCCTGTCGTGAACAGCCTGTCCAGATAGGTATTATTCTGCTTCAAAGGCACCAGGCAATTGGTCGTCAGGATAAGGGGACCATTGAAAGATTCAAACTCCTTGTTCTGCTGCCACCAGGAACTGCCATAGTTCCCGATGAAATGGTCATATTTCTTGAATGCAGGGTAATAGTTGGCAGGGAGCATTTCACCGTGGGTATACACGTCTACACCGGTCCCATCCGTCTGTTTCAGGAGTTCTTCCATATCCTTCAGATCATGGCCGCTGATGAGAATACCGGGGTTGGTACCCACACCGATGTTGACTTCGGTGATCTCGGGATGTCCATAGGAGGACGTATTCGCCTCATCAAGCAGCGCCATGGTGGTCACCGCCATCTCCCCTGCCTTCATAACCATGCCAACCATTTCATCCACAGAGAGATCTTTGGTGGTTGATGCGAGCGCTTCCATCAGGAATGCATAGATTTCATCTTTTTCAAAACCCAGAATGGCCGCATGGTCAGCATAGGCGGAAATCCCTCTGCACCCGATGATCAGAAACCATCTCAAGGATCGAACATCTTCGTCTTCCGTGGCGAGGACTCCGACCTCTTTTGCCTTTGCACGGAATGCCGATTCGTCGTCTGCGAACCAGACTGCGGCATCGTGCAGGCCTTCTGAGAAATCTTTCCCGTTCTTTTCTTTGTAGGTGGAGAGAAATTTGGTCTTCAGCTCAGCCCGAACCTTTAACGCACTTCTGATATGATCAAAAAACCATTCTTCACTCCAGTTTGCATTCGTGATGGTGGCAAAAAGCCCCTGAGCCACGAAGAGCCCTGCCTTCCTGTCCACCATTCCCAGTTGGTTCAACTTCTCCCCGTAGATGGAGATTCCCTTAAGGGCATAAGTCAAGAGGTCTTGGAGGCCCGCCAATTCTTCCGGCTTTCCACAAACGCCCCGAACATTACAACCTGTATTTTTGGCCGTCTCCTGACATTGAAAACAAAACATGATTATTCCTCCCTGTGTTAGATCTGTGTTTATTCTTGAGAGATTCGGACTTGAATCTCCTGCCTCTATTTTGATCTCATCATACGCCTTGCAATCGCTCAAGACATTGACATAAGTCAAGAGTCCCTATTTTTTTTCGATTTTCATGAAAAAATTCATCCATTCCCACCCGTTCCAAGAGCACTCCCAGGCGCTCTCCATGTTTACTTCGTTCCTGATAGCTGTCAAGACAGCGAGCAACGATTCCGGTGACATCCTCCGTTTTATGGATACCGGGAATTTCCTCCCCTAGTCTTGGATGCCGGCCAAGTTTGCCGCCAAGGATCACCCGGTAACCACTCGAGGCTTCCAGAAGCGTTCCGGTCGGGCAGGCACGAACGCAGGCACCGCAACTCACGCACCGCTCTTCGGAAATAACAGGGCCATCCCCATCCACGGATATCGCCGATTCTTTGCACACCTCAACACACGCCCCACATTCGCTGCAGGGTTCTTCAACCACCCAGGGTTTCGCCGCACCGATCAGGCCGATGTCCACGATCTGGGGTCGGGAACAGGCATTTGGGCAATCCGAGATGGAGATGCGGAACTCATGATGGAACTTCAAAGGGCCTTTGACCCTTTTTTCCAGGAATCCCTTCATATCCTTGGACGCCAGGAGCTTTTCCAGATCCTCTGCCATCCCGTCCGATTTCACCGCCCGATTCGGGCAAGCCCCCGGGCCGAAGCACGTCTCCACCTGAAACCCCTTGACCTCATCTTCCATACGTTCAAGGAAGCGCTTCTTGCAGGCCTTCACATGGTGGACGGCCACGAGATCATCGCCCCTCCTCTCTGCCTCATCTTCCACCCTCGCCTTCACCCGCTTTCGGACGAAAAAGGGAACCCGCTTCAGGGCGTCCTTGGCCTCTTTGTTCCACTGCATTTCCAATCTTGCTGCCTCCCCTGAGTATTTATTTGCAATATAACCATTCCTGGCAACAATGCTTTGACTTAGGTCAAATAGGGATGATAACCTGTATAAAAAGGATTCAACCATGGAGAAAAAGGCCGTCGAAATCATCGCTAAGTCCCTTCTTTTCAGAGGGCTGCCCCAAGAAGAAGTGGGGCGAATCGCACAGCTCGCCGTGGGCAAGCAATACGAAAAGGGACAAACCATTTTCCAGGAAGGAGATGACGGCAACGGCTTTTATGTCATCGGTGACGGGCTGGTAAAGATCTTCAAGATGTCCATGGACGGAAAGGAGCAGATTCTCCACATCCTGGGTCCGGGGGAACCCTTCGGCGAAGTGCCCGTCTTTTCGGGTCAGCGGTTCCCGGCAAATGCCGAAACGCTCATTGACAGCCGTTTGCTTTTTTTCCCCAGACCCGCCTTCGTCACCCTCATCAGCGACAACCCTTCCCTGGCCTTGAACATGCTGGCGGTCCTTGCCATGCGGCTCCGACAATTCACAACCCAGATCGAAAACCTTTCCCTGAAAGAGGTCCCGGCGAGGCTTGCCGCCTATCTGCTCTACCTGGCCCGGGAACAGGAAGAGAAAAATTCGGTGAGATTGAGCATTTCCAAGGGGCAGCTGGCCAGCCTCCTGGGCACGGTCCCTGAAACCCTGTCCAGGGTTTTTTCAAAGATGAACAACCAGGGCCTCATAGAAGTGGATGATCGCCATATCCGTTTTCTCGATCGTGATAGGCTGGAGGAACTGGCGGAATATGGGAAAAACGGGGTGTGAGTTTTCGGAAAATTGTTTAAGACGGGCTGGCTATTCCAAGAGGATAACTTATGAAAGGACATGATGACAACCATTCCCCGTATGACGATAATGTTTTGAACGAAAATCTGCAGGCCTATAGCGAAGACGGTGTAGACCTGACTCTCATCCGATGGATGCTTTCCATGACACCAGCTGAACGCCTTCAGACATTACAGCAAAACATAGCGTCAATAGGGAGATTGCGTGATATCAACTCCGATTCCTGATTTTCTTGCGATCCTCAGGACCCTTACTGAATACAAGGTTGATTTTATAATCGTCGGGGGTGTTTGCGCTGTTCTTCACGGCGCACCAGTATCCACTTTTGATCTGGACCTGGTCCATTCTCGAGATCCCGGGAACATTGATGGCCTCATGTCAGCGCTCCAATCCCTTGATGCCTATTTCCGCGGACAAGGCAGTAGAATCATTCGGCCTACCCCCAGGCACCTGTCTTCACCCGGTCACCAACTTCTTTTGACTCGAGCAGGGCCTCTGGACCTGCTTGGTATGATCGGCAAGGGAAGGGACTACAAAAAGCTTCTGAAAAGCTCTGTTGAAGTGCACCTTTCGGAAAATCTGAAAGTTCGTACGCTAAGGCTCGGCACACTGATTGACATCAAAGAGGAAACCGCTCGCGATAGAGACAAGGCCATGCTGCCTATTCTTCGTCGCACCCTCGAGGAAAAATCAAAAATGTGAAAGATTAGAAGGAAAAAGCTGAAATATTCATTGCAAAAGGAGAAAAAAATGAAAAACTGGGAGTGGTAAACGCCCTTTATCCCATGCCGACCACCCTGGTGGGGTCAACGGTCATCGGCAAAGGGATAAACAGTTTATGGATCATCAGATATTCTGTTGACCCGAAACCCCGGTTATCTTATGATTACTCAAACCACAAGATGAACAGGGCATCCTTTATCAGCACATTGGAGGTGAAAAATGAGGCGCAGTGGTTCCGCATTTCTAGGTGTTTTTTTCGGGGTTGT
>JBAPTR010000172.1:0-3144 GCA_049282265.1 Desulfatiglandaceae bacterium
ATGAATCGCCTGCATGAAAAGGGCCTGATTTCAAACCCAATCAGCAAGGCGAAATCCGTTGCGATGAGTGAAGAAGGATTCAAGAAGGCGGAGGAACTTTTCAAAAAGCATTTCGTCAATAAATGAAATCACCTTCGGCGAACAGGACGGCCGAGATGACCGGACTATTGCCAACGGTTCGCGAAAATTTGACTTTTGGGACGTGAAAAGAGGTCATTCTTCACTTTTTCAATTTCACCATTCGGTAGGAGCTTTAAGTTGAAAATTAAGAGCGTCCCGCTAACACTAACACTTTGAGACTCTATGCCTGTATGAAAACCGTGTAGTAGCGATATGAATCTGGATCTCTTAAAACAGGTAAACCGGTTGTGGCATAGGATTTACCCCTACCTGGCGGATCAGATACTTGAAATCTATCAAAAGGGTTCTGGCAGGATGCTGGAATTGGGTCCCTTTTCCGGCGGAATATCGTTTGAGATCGCGAAAAGGCATAGGGCTATTGATATCACACTTGCCGATAAGGACCCAGAAGTCATGGAATATTTTGAGGAAGAGATCCGGAGTGAGGGTCTTTCCGCTTCAATCGGAACAGAAAAAACAGCCTATGCCCCGTTGATTTTTGATGATGGTGTATTCGATTTGGTGGTCTGCAGGGGGGCTTTTTTCTTTCTCGATGAAAAAGGGCGTTTGCTTCAAGAGATATCCAGGGTACTCAATAGAACAGGCGTGTCTTTTGTCGGAGGTGGGTTCGGGCAGGACACTCCCGGCCAAGTGATTAATGAAATTGCGGATGAATCCCGTGAGTTGAACGATCTTCTTGGGAGAAAACGGGTCACTGTCAACCACCTGGATGCGATTATTGAGCGAGCTGGTCTATCCGGATTTGCCAGGATTGTGCAAGAAGGGGGATTATGGGTCATTCTGGATAAATCGTATGAGATTACGGGGGAATCATGAACGTCCTTCACACCAGCCGTGCTATAAAGTTATCTGCTTAATACACTACGTTGGCGTGAAAGAAATACCGATTGACATACCTCCCTGTAAGGCGTACAGTATGTCTGTACATATAACTGGAGGTTAATATGGCAATACAGACAACCTATACCGATGCCCGCGCCCGGTTTGCCTCGTTAATTGATGAAGTCGTAAAAAACCGGGAAGTTGTCATCATCCAGAGGCGTGGAAGCGAGGATGTTGCCATGATAGCGGCTGATGAGCTTGTCGGGATTCTCGAAACTGCACATCTTCTTAGATCCCCAGCCAATGCAGATCGGCTGAATTCCGCTCTTGAACGGGTACGGAAAAAAGAGGGATCAGCCCAAACCATCAATGAGCTTCGTCGAGAGGTTGGTCTCGATGAGCCGGTCTGATTCCAGAAAAGAGAGAGAAGCCGTATTTCAACCAGAATTCAGGGAGGATTTGTCATACTGGGTAGAAACTGATCGTAAAACCGCCCTCAGGATCTTCAAATTGGTTGAAGCGGTAATGCGGGATCCGTTTCAGGATATAGGCAAACCGGAGCCCCTAAAATTTCTCGGCTCCGGCGTTTGGTCCCGTCGCATAACCCAAGAGCATCGTTTGGTTCACGTTGTAAGGCGTGAAAGAATTGATTTCGTTCAGTGCCGCTATCGCTATTGACCGGCTGCGGTATTTATTCCGCCAACATGTCGGTTCACCAGACCAGTGCTCCGTTGCGCTCCACACCGGCTGGTGACTTACGCGTTATGAGCACTATCATTAAGGATTCTGCATTGAAATCGGGGTGATACAATGGCCCGACCTCAGAACCATTCCATATCTTTCCTCATGGAGGTGAAAATGACTAAAAGCAATTTTCAACTCGCATTACAAATCATTGTTGCTTCACTGTTCTTCCTTTCCGGCTGCGGGGGAGGGACCAAGGTTTCAAGCAGGGTCATGGGCCCCCATTTACTTAAGGGCAAGCGCGACACCATAAAAGAAATAGTTCCGGTTGCCGATGACCTGGCGACATACCAGCCGAAGCCCGTCTGGGAGACCAGGTTCTCGGCCGACGAAACCGATCTTATGGAAATTCTTCCCGGCGACAGGCTGCTGATCGGCCTGATTCAGTTAAGCTCCAGGCTTGCCGTTCCGGAATATGGCGATTTGGTGATGTATGATACCAAAACCGGGCATCAGATTTGGAATACATCAAGGCCGGATCTGGAAAACGGCAGTTATGCTCTTTTGGCAACCCGCCCTTTGATAGTGATAGTGGGGGAAAACCTGGAAAAAGCCTACTACATGGGCATCGATCCGGCCAATGGGGCTAAAATGTGGGAACTTGAAACCAAAAAACCGCTTGCGCTCGCAGAGGACAACGAGCTGCTGGTGCTTTTAGCGCCGGATAAAAAGTCCAGTGAGTTGAAAGCTATCAAACTGGCCGACGGCACAGTGTCCTGGACTCTAAAATTTGCCAAGGCAAAGGCTGCAGAACTTATCAATGATCGGTCACTCATTTTCCACGGGGGTTTTCTCTATTTGGCAAACAATGATCTCTACAAGATCTCGCCCATTAACGGAGAGGTATTATGGCAAAAACCCCTGCCGCAGGACGATGCCGCCACCTCGATCACACCGGCCGGCGACACTTTGCTGGTCTGGGACATGACCAGCCTGAGCGCGGTAAGCTGCGGAACCGGCAAGGGCATGTGGGGACCCCGCCTCGTGGGGGCCAACCTTGCAGGAGTCTATGCACCGGAAATCGCCAAGGGTAAGATATTTGCCCTGCAGACCTCGTCCAGTTCCTACCCTTCGATCCATGGAATTGATGGCAAAACAGGAAATACCTTTTGGGTCCATAAAGGAGTAGGCAACATTGTCAGCAGTCTGCTGTTTGACAGGGATAGACTATATTTCGCCACTTCCACAGGATTTCGCCAGCTCGATACTGTCACCGGAAAGACGATCGTCGAGACAAAAATGCCCCAATCAATGAGTGGAACGCCTGATTTACCCGACCGTGTGATGAGCCGGGGAAACACAATAATAGTGGCTAAGGAAAAAAACGGGGTTATCGCCTTTGCAAAGGATAAAGACCAGATACTCTGGTATCAACACGTCGGGGGGAATTACGAATTCGCTCGTTTCTGGTATGCAACCCGAAAAAAAGTATTAGCG
>JBAPTR010000173.1:0-1643 GCA_049282265.1 Desulfatiglandaceae bacterium
AATTAATTCTAATTTTGAAACTCGCCGGCGGCGCCGATGGGAAAGGTAGGTGGGTTTATGCATCCTGACTTTCTAAACTTGTTCTCAAAAACAAACGAATTGAATGTATCCGTTTTGACTTAAGGACACAGTCTATCAGCCGAACATGAACAGGGGATGAAGTCGATATCATTGAATTATCAAACTTTTCAACCTGGAGTCAAATATCGAAATTCATGTGATTGCCCTGTAACCCCCCCCAATATTTCAAAAAGGGGAATTTCACGCATGACAAACAACATCATCTACCTCTAGTTATTAGGATAGAACATCTGGGCTGTCAAAACTGGTTTGTTTTTTTATTTGCGATTCTGTATAATAAAAATGGTTTGTCCTGATTTTCACAATTGGGTCAGGTTGATGTGGCAAGTCAAGCCAGGGTGACACTCTGGTTCTTAGCCATGTGATTCCGGTCCTGTAATGCTTACCAGTTGTACGGAACCATATTTCAGCCAAACCTTCACCAAAAAACTCCTATTTTATTTGTATAGAAATAACACATTATTACGAGTGACGCATGATTGGGCTGCGCCAGTATTGTTAGTAAATTATTTTCTCGGAAGTTGGTGAGAAGGAGTAGATAGAGCTGCCAGTCAGGGGGCCGATGACACCGACTTCTCATCTCCGAGAATCTTCGAAGAGCCGTGCGATTAACATTTGAATGTGGGTTTTTGCATATCAAGACAGTACGTTTAAAAACGCGGCCGCGAGCAGTTTATTTCCATCCCATTTTCCTTTCATCTCATGATACGGTCGGGATGGCCACAAGAAGTCAATTATTGCTTTGGAATGAAGATGGATGGCATGCTTGGAATAGAGGAGGTGGACGATGACCGGACAACGATGGTTCAGGCAGGTGTGTCTGCTGGGCTTAATGGTGCTCATGCTTGGTGCTTGTGGAGGCTCACCTGCAGGGAGGCCGTACGTTTGGCTCGACGTGCCGCAGGACGGTTTGTCTTTTCCGGAGGTGCAAGAGATCAAGATAGAGGGACACGCTACCGCTTCCGGGGGAGTAACACATGTCGAACTCTGGATCGATGGCGTATTGCTGACTACAATCAACGACCCGAACGTTGATGGAGCACTGGCGAGTTTTCATACCGCCTGGACCCCGCCGATGGCTGGAGAATACACCATCCAGGCGGTGGCCTATGGGTCGGATGGATCAGCCAGCGCACCCGATTCGGCTCGCATCATCTTTGGGGGGGCGACGCCAACACCCGTGATTACCGATACGCCGACGCCCGTGATTTCTGTGACACCGGAATTACCTTCTTCCGCCAGTGCAGTGATCCAATTTTGGGCTGATCCGCCTGAGATCCAGGCCGGCTCCTGTACCACCATCCACTGGCATGTCGAAAATGTGCAAACTGTGATCTTCGGAGGTATCAATCAACCTTTGGATGGTTCTTATCAGGATTGTTTGTGCGCCAATCAACGTTACACTTTGACGGTCGTCCATGCTGACAATACTGAAGAAAAACGCACAGTGGATATCGCTGTAAGTGGCGCGTGTGTCACGCCTGTTCCTCCTCAGGACACCACCCCTCCTGATGCTCCCACGCCGGTCGTACCGAATAACGACCTCTCACTTTCCTGTCGCG